>CAYTJW010000041.1:0-16564 GCA_964438135.1 uncultured Thermoanaerobaculia bacterium | reverse complement strand
TCAACCTCGGTCTGATCCTTTCCTCGGTTGAGCTACGGCTTGGCAAGCCCTGTCACCACCAGAGTCATCTTCACCGAGGTTGAGCGAAGGCTGTCTCGCCGAAGCGATGCGAGGATGATCGCTGGCCGGAGCATCGCGAAGGCGGACCACACGATCCGCCCGTTCTACTTCTGCGGAGGATCGGAGGCGCGGAGTTCCAGCGCGAGTTGCTCGACCGATGCGTCGTGCCCGTCGCGAACGTAGACGTCGATGCGGTTCGCCCGCTCCAGGATGTCCGCAAGGTAGACGCGCGGGTCCTTCGTCATAACGGCCGCGCTTCTTGCAGGATGCGGGGCTTGAGCAGCCAGTAGAGGCCGTCTTCCGTCACCACGTCGACCTTGCGACCCAGGAGGTCCTGAAGGTCGAGCATCAGACCCGCCGGGAACCACGGGCTGGTGTGTTCAGTCGTGGAAACGAGCAGATCGATGTCGCTCTCCTCCGTCGCTTCGCCTCTGGCCACCGAGCCAAACACGCGGACGTTCCGGGCGCCGTGGCGCTCCGCGATGCGGAGGATTTCCTCGCGCTTCGACTGAACAAGGTCCGTGGTGGTCATGGGTGCTCCTGTCGTCAGGAACGGCGCGGGCCGTGCCGATCACTGGAGTCTATTCTACGCCCTGCCCGGGCCGGCTTGAGCAGTCTTCCCGCCATCGTGGGAGATCTCGGAACACCACGGATCATACGAGACATCGTGGCTCCAATCGGCCTGACACTTCACCTCCACGAAGCACACCTATGAGCCGGGCTGGGTGGGGCCGTATTGGATACCCGCCTGCGAGATCCCTCGCGCGACACTCACCGGCTCGTCACTCGACTGGCTGCCGTTCTTCGAGTGGTGTTCCTTCTGCAACTCGGCTTGGACGCGGAAGGACTCTTGGACACTCCCTGGGGGAACCGTCTACTCGCTCACCTGGCCGACTGCTTCGTGCCTGACTCGTCTTCGCCGAAGAGGATGTAGACACCCGGTCTGCGGCTCTCTTCCCATTGGCTCAGCTCACCGAGCCGACCGCGGGGACACACGATGGCCTGGCCTGTCCAGTTGACAAGCTCGGCGTGGCGGATACCAGTCGGGACGCCGTCGGCCAGGTAGATCCGGATGGTCTTGCCGTAGGTCATGCTCCGCCCCCGTTCCTCGCGGACCGTGACGCGAGATCCCCCAGGATGTCCTCCACCTGTTCCAACGCGGCCCGCAGGTCGTCGGCAATCTCCTGCGCCAGCACATCGGGGTCCGGCAGGCTTGCGCTGTCCTCGAGGCTCTCGTCCCGCAGCCAGAACAGGTCCATGGAGACCTTGTCCCTGGCCACTATCTCGTCGTAGGTGTACGAGCGCCAGCGACCCTCGGGATTCTCAGGGGTCCATGTGGGAACCCGGTTGTGCCGATCGCCAGGCCGGTAACACGCCACGAACTCATCGAGATCCGCACGGACCAGCCGCCGGGTCTTCAGGGTGAAGTGCTTGTTGGTCCGCAGGTCGTACACCCAGACCTGCCTGGTCCACGGGTCCTTGGCCCCTGGCTTGCGATCGAAGAACAGGACGTTCGCCTTGACCCCCTGCGCGTAGAAGATGCCCGTGGGAAGCCGCAGCAAGGTATGAACGTCACATTCGTGCAGGAGCTTCCGGCGGACCGTCTCGCCCGCGCCCCCCTCGAACAGGACGTTGTCGGGCACGACGACGGCGGCCCGGCCGTGGATGCGGAGCAGGGACTTCACGTGCTGGACGAAGTTCAACTGCTTGTTGGAGGTGGTCGTCCAGAAATCGGGCCGGTTGTAGGTGATGGTCTCGCGGTCGGTGTCGCCCTCCTCGGTGACGACAGTGATGCTCGACTTCTTCCCGAACGGCGGATTGGTGACCACCACGTCCACGTGCGCTGACGGCTCGTTCCGCAGCGAGTCGTCGGTCCTGATCGGTGGCTCCCGGCTGTCGTCGTCCGGGCCGATGCCATGCAGGAACAGGTTCATGGCGCACAGCCGGGAGACGCCGTCCACCAGCTCCACGCCGCGCAGGGCGTCGTACCGCAGGTGCTTCTTCTGGTCCCGGTCGAGATCGCCCTTCGCCAGATACTCGTGGGACGCCAGCAGGAATCCGCCGGTGCCGCACGCCGGATCCATCACGATCTCGCCGGGTCTGGGCTGGATGCAGTCCACGATGGCCTGGATGAGCGGGCGCGGTGTGAAGTACTGGCCCGCGCCACCTTTCACGTCCTGCGCGTTCTTCTCCAGCAAGCCCTCGTAGGCGTCCCCTTTCACGTCCGCCGACATCGCCAGCCAGTCTTCCTTGCCGATCAACTCGACGACCAACTGCCGCAACTTGGCGGGATCCTGGATCTTGTTCTGGGCTTTGCGGAAGATGAGGCCCAGCATGCCGCCCGCTTCGCCCAGCGTGCGGAGGGTCTCCCGGTAATGCTCCTCCAGCCTGGCGCCCTCCATCTGTGGGTTGGAGAGGTCGGCCCAGCGATAACCCTCCGCGATGGGTTGCGGCGTGTCGGTGAGCCGGGCTCGCTCGTCGGCCATCTTCAGGAAGAGCAGGAAGGTCAACTGCTCCAGGTAGTCCTGGTACGAGAGGCCATCGTCCCGCAGCACGTTGCAGTAGGACCACAGCTTCTGGACGATGCGGTTGGAGAGGTCGCTCATCGCCCGGAGTTCTCCTTCAGTTCAGGCAAGTCGTGCAGTTCGGCCTCGATGGACTCGACGGTGGGCAGGCTCTGCTGGAAGTCCTCGGGCAGCAGGCGCGTCAGGTGGAGGTCGGCCACGCCGATAGGCTTGTCGATGTCGCGCAGGGCGTACTCGGCCACCACGCGGTTCTTGGCCCGGCACACGATGAGCCCGATAGTCGGGCCGTCGGTGGCCGGGTCGCGCACCAGATCGTCGACGGCCGACAGGTAGAAGTTCATCTTGCCTGCGTGCTCGGGCACAAACTCCCCGGCCTTCAACTCGACCACCACGTAGCGATGCAGGCGCACGTGGTAGAACAACAGGTCGGGGAAGAACTCGTCGCCCCCGACTTCGAGGCGTACCTGCCGTCCGACGAACGCGAAACCCACGCCCATCTCGACCAGCGTGTCCCGGATGTGCGCGATCATCGCGTGTTCGATCTCGCGCTCGTGGGCCTCGTCACCCAGGCCGAGGAAGTCGAAGACGTAGGGGTCTTTCAGGGTGGCTGCGGCGAGATCGGATTCCGGGGCGGGCAGAGTGGCGGGAAAATTGGACACCGCCCTCCCCTGCCGCACGTGCAGGTCGCGGTCGATGTGCACGGACAGGACGGCCCGCGACCAGCCGTGGACGGCCGCGTTCTGGAGGTAGAAGATCCTCCCGGCCGGATCTGGCACGCGATCAAGGACCGTGCAGAGGTGGAACCACGGCAATTTGGCAGCAACCTGCTGCACAAATGGCTCGTCGGGCCACGCCTCGGCAAAGGCCTTCATGTACCGCAGGTTGCGGGGAGAGAACCCCTTCATATCGGGGAATTCGCGGCGCAGGTCGCGGGAAAGCCGGTCGATCACCCTGGCCCCCCATCCCTGTTCGGCCTGTCGCCCGAGGATGTCGCGGCCGATGCTCCAGTACAGCAGAACCAGTTCGCGGTTGGCCGACAGGGCCGCGCGCACGCGGGCCGTTCTCACGCGCTCCTTCAGCGCCTCGAGGAAGGCTCCGTAGCCGGTCGGGATGAGGTCGGTCATGGCAGAGTCCCTCGCATCGGCAGAGTCATGCGCCTGCTCCAGGCCGTGGGCGGCGCCCGCGGCGAGCGGCCTTCGGCGACCCTGCCGCCGCCCGTTCTGCCCGGATGCGGTCCAACAGAACGCTCGCGGGCTCGTCGGTCGGGTCCTGGCCCACGAGGCGGCCCTCGAATGCCCACTTCAAGATGGACTGGCGGAGGCGGGCGCAGCGGGTTACGTTCTTCACCGCCTCTACCTCGACGTCGCTGGCGGCGGACAGAAGCCTGTCGATCTCCTCCCGCAGACGGTGCTGTTCGGCCATCGGGCTCAACGGCACTGGTAGCGACGCGACCTTGGAGATACTTAGGGTATGCAACCCCGAGGTGGAACTTGCGACGTTCTGAACCGCCTGCCTCCCTCCCGGCGAGAGCAACCACTGAAGCACCCACCCGGACAGCGTGGCCGGAGCGAACCGAACCTTGATGATGTGGTTCTGATGAACGCAGGGATGGATGCTGCCGTCCCAGAGGGCCACTCGACCGACCTGGTCGATGCTGCCATTTCCCTCTACGACCAGGAGGTCGCCAGGACACAGAAGCAAGCGGTTGATCTCTGACTTGTCCACGCCGATCGCGGCAACGTCTTTCAGCCGGAGTTCGTTGGCGTACACGTTGGCGACACGCAGGTACGGAAGAGTGGTTTGCAGCGCGTCTCGCTTCGCGTTCTTCGTGAGACCCCCAGTCACGATTCCGAGTTGGTCCACCGTAACCCAGCACCACCCCTCGGGCAACTCGGGCAGACTGGTCGTATCCGGTGTCACGGGCTCCCTGTACGTCCCCCGGCGCCCCTCGGCTTGCCATCGCCTGCGGCGCTCTTCCAGGATGCGTTCCAGCAGCACGCTCGCCGACTCGTACGAGCGCCCTTCGGCACGAGCAAGCGCGGCCTCCGTGGGCACCAACCGACCCTCCACCGCAGCCTTCAGCACCGAGGCTCGATACCGCTTCAGGTTCCGCTGCACGCGCTCCAGCAGAACCACAGCCTTGTCCAGACGGGAGAAGTAATCCTCGATGGCGGCGACGATGCGGTGTTGCTCTCGCAGCGGGGGCACCGGCACCTCGAAGCCTCGCACCTGATCAAGGCTCAACGCCATCTTGGTGGCCCCGTACTGGGCACCCTGGGCGAGGGCCTGAAAGCCCCCCGGATCCAACAAGGAGTAGGCCAATCCGGGGGAGTGGACGCCTGTGCGCGGACGCAGCAACGCAACGTGCTGGTTGACGTACGCCGCACCCAAGGACTCCGTCGCCAACCCAACCATTCCAACTTCCGCCGTGATCGAAAGGAGGATGTCACCCAACCTCACACGGGTCCGCTCTCCTTCGGCTCCCGGAGGCGGTTGGACGTGCTGAGCGTCGGCCAAGTCAAGGGTGATGGTGTCGTGGTCGAGGTTTCCCACCCGCACGAACAAGGGTCCATTTTCCGAGTAATGCTTCGCCCAGCCCCGAGAGCCGCTCGTCACGAACTCGGTCAGGTCCGAAATGGTCGCTGTGGCCCATCCGGCAGGCACGCTGAGAGCACTCATGCCGCCAACGCCTCGTTCAGTTGCTTCAACACCGCCCCCAGTTCACTCCCGAAGACCAGCGCAGCCCGGCCAAGCCCGCCCTCCTGCGCGAAGGGGTTCAGGTCGAAGTCCTCGACCTCGATCTCGACGTTGGCTGCTACGTGATCACGCATCATCTCCAGCCACCGGACCTGCTCAGGCGTGAAAGCCCTGCCCTGGATCTCCTGCTGGGCCATCCAGTTCTGGAACCGGACCCGCACCTGCTCTCCGAACGGCTCCAGGACGGACTGCTGGTGCAGGGCGAATCGGACGAGGGACACGATGTCTGTCAGGAGACGATGGCCCGACGCCCCGCGCACGCGATCCTTCTCCAGCAGTTCGTAGGCTCGCCAGAGCACCTCCGGCGTCCACGACCGGGGCGGGGCCTTAATGACTTCGGCGAGTGCCCGCACATCCTTGTAGCGCAGCCGCTTCGAGTACGGCTGGGCAAAGAAGAACTGAAGTGCGTCGATCTCGTCGCGGTGCTCAACGAGGAATGCCTCGAACGACGCCACGAGCGAGCGAGCCTTGTCGGTGGCTTCCTGTGAAGCCCCGGCCAAGACCACTTCGTCCTTTGAGACCTCATCGATGACCTGCTCCATGGCCGCCTTCAGGTCGAGCACAGTCTGGCGCAGCGCCGGCTTGGTCGCCAGCGGGGCGACCGCGGCCTTGCACAGCGACTCGGCGGCAAGGGCAACCTGTTTGTCCGTCGGCTCGGCATCACCTTCGACCCCGAACTGGAGCCGCGCAGCCTGCACCTGTCGATCCGGGTCGAGCGCACCGATGATGCGGTGGCAGATCTGCGGCAGTGTCACCCCGCCCGAGACCGCCGTGATCGTCTGCTTGTCCTCCGGGCCGAGCTCCTTGTCGAGCCGGGCCAGCCGCGAGGCAAGAGAGGACAGGTAGTCAGGGTTCGTGCCGCCCATCGCCACGTGCTCCAGCAGCGACTTCAATGGCACCGACTTCTTCTTCTCCAGCGGGTACGTGTCCGACAGGCCCGACTCGACCACGCCGACACAATCCACGATGACGAAGTGGGTCTTGGCTGTGGCGTCCGGGGTGACGGCCTTCAACTCGGTCGGGTCGATGACGCGGACGCCCCGGCCCTTCATCTGCTCGAACAGCACCCGCGACTTCACCGGCCGCAGGAACATCACGATCTCGATGGGGCGGATGTCGGTGCCGGTGGCCACCATGTCCACGGTAACCGCGATCCGCGGGTCGTACGAGTTCCTGAACTCCTGGATGAGGTCGGCGGGCTTCCTGCCGGTGGTGCGATAGGTGATCTTCTGTGCGAACGTGTTCCCCCGCCCGAACTCCTCACGGATGATGCCCACCACATCTTCGGCGTGGGCGTCGTCTTTGCAGAACACCAGCGTCTTGGGGACTTCTCTTCGGCCGGGGAACAGATCGACGAACAGCCTGTCGCGAAATGTGCGAATCACGGTCCGGATCTGGTCCTTCGCAACGACCGTGCGGTCGAGGTCATCACCTGTATAGATAATCGCCTCGTCTGGGGCTTGCCAGCGCGTCTGGTGCGTCGTGCGGTTGCGCAGGCCCACGATCGGCTCGTCGCACGCCTCAATGGTCGAGCCCTGCTCGGTAATCCTGGTGCGGATGCGGTAGACCTCGAAGTCGACGTTCACGTTGTCGGCGACGGCCTGATCGTGGGGGTACTCCATCACCAAGTTCTGGTTGAAGAATCCGAACGTGTGCCTGGCCGGGGTGGCCGTCAGGCCCACGAGGAACGCCTCGCCCCCGTCTGGCATCGAGAAGTACTCCAGCACCTGCCGCCACAGCGTGTAGATGGACCGGTGGCACTCGTCCACGAACACGACATCGAAGGTCTCCGGCGGGTACGCCGGGTTGTACACCACCGGCAGGGGCTCCTTCATCAGGGGGTCGGCGGATTCGAACCCGGACCCTTCTTCCAGCCCCGGATCGAACTCGGCCTCGCCGCGCAGCATCGAGTAGAACCGCTGCACCGTGGTGATGACCACCTTCGACGAAGCCCCAACGCTGTTCGAGGTGAGGCGCTGAACCTTGTACAACTCTGTGAACTTCCGGTTGTCGTCAGGCGTCCGGTAGTTCTGAAACTCCTTCTCGGCCTGTTCCCCGAGGTTGGTCCGGTCCACGAGGAACAGGACGCGCCGGGCGCCCCCGAACTTGATCATCCGGTAGATGGCGGTGATCGCCATCAGGGTCTTGCCGGATCCGGTGGCCATCTGGATGAGGGCGCGGGGCCGGTCCTCTTTCAGCGATTGTTCAAGGTTCGTGATCGCCTGCACCTGATTCGGATACAGCCGCCATCCCGACCCCTTCTGAGGCTGCTCCAGCGGCGGCAGGGTCTGGAGGCGTGACCGCAGAGACGATGGCCGTGTGTCGTCGGCGGCTGTATAGAAGCCGGATCCCTCAGCGTGCAGCGCCTTGACCCAGGCGTCCAGGGTGTCGGCGACGAGCCAGTCGGCCAGCGTCTCGGGCCGGTGGACGGCGAAGACGGGACGGCTGCGCGGCTCCGGGTCCAGCAGATTCGTGAACTGTGTCTCGACCCCGGTGGACTCGTAGAGGAACGGCAGCGGCGTGACAGGTGGGTTCAGCCCTTGCGGCAGGCCGCCGGAGTACTTCCCGGACTGGACCTCGACACCCTTCAGCGTGTGCCCGACCTTCTTGGCCTCGAGCGCCCCAACCGCCTTGCCGTTCACGAACAGCAGATAGTCCGCCTCGCCCGATGCCAGTGGAAACTCCCGGACGGCGACACCCAGTCCCGCCGACAGGTTCATCCCGGCGCGGTCCTGCACGATCCAGCCGGAGGCCGCCAGTGCGGCGTCAATGGTCTCGCGGGCGCGGGTTTCTGGTGCGTCAGACATAGCGCTCAGGCCGGGGGGTACCCCTGGCCCGGACAGTGTACCTGCCAGCGTTCCCGGAGCGAAACGCCCGAACTCAGGCCCCGGGACGGCCTGACCCAACAGCCAAGTCTCCCTGCTGGAACCTCTTCGTCGCAGCAGGCTCCATTTACGCTGGGCGATTGCACTCTCTGGTTATACGCCGGCCTGCCTGATGTAGCGCGGAAACACCGCGCAGAATCTCTCGGCGGTGTCCAGAAGCCACTGGAACCAACTCTCCCAGGAGCCCTTCTGTTCGAAGTCCCCCGCCTTGGTGACCTTTATGCGGCTGGCCTTCTTGCCCGGGAGTGCCATCCACTGCGCTGTCTGGCAGAGGTCCTTCTCGATCTCCTGTTTTCGGGCCAGGAGTTGCTCGAAGAGTTCCTTGTTGTCGGGGATGTACAGCTCAACGCCGAAGCCCCCGTCCCTGGAACTCAGTGTCAGCGCGACCCAACCCTCGCTGGTTCCAATGGGAACGTTCAGCCAATTCTGAGCAAACGCCTTTGGGAAGCGCAGCTTCGTCTGCCGCTGTTGTGCATGTTCCTTCAGTCGGGTCCAGAACTCCAGCTGGGTGAGTTGTGTCTGGGTCATCGGCTGGCGGCCATCCGCGGCGTCCTTGACTCTCTTAGCCCAATCGTTCGGTTTGCAGATGATGTGGAACTTCGGCGCTGGGGCGGAGTCAGCGATCTGCCAGAGCTCAATCTTGGCGAGGTAGAACTCGATGGTGTCGTCGGTGTGAGTGTTCAGCCAGTCAATCGCCTGACGATGCTCTTCTCGAACATCTCGGACGACCCACACCACGACACCTGCATCGTAGCCAGAAGCGTAGGTGATGATCTGACCGAGGTGGGTATGGTCGGTCGCCTCAAGCTGATTCTCAATGATGATCTTCTTGCCCGAGCTGGGTTCAGTGGCGAGAATGTCGGCGCTGAAGTCCCCAACGGCAGCCTCGACCTGAGTGAGCTTCAAGTCGAAGCCGATCTCGTCTCCAAGAAGCGCCAGGTTTTCCTCCTCGGCAAGCCACTTCGTGAAGTCGTTTGCCTCGTGCTTCCAAGCCTGCCGCAAGTCGATCTTCTTCAGTCTTCCGAGGTTCATCGCGTCTTCACCTCCGCCCGTGTCGCACAACTGTAGTGTGGCGTCGCACGTCAGGCAAGTTCACCGAACGTGGCTGGAATCAAGGAGCCGCCCAACGCTCACTGTCCGATCGCGGAACAGTCGCCGGAACGATACAGCGCTGGCCGGGCAGGCGGCCAGAGCCGCAGATCCCGCACATCCCGCGCCACGATTCCGAGGCGGCGTGTCTGTGTTACAGTGGCGCCGTCTCCGCCCTTCGGGCAGAAGGGCGGCAGCAAACCGGCTCGCTCGAATCCGAGTTGGCCGGCGTTCCGGGCTTGCGCTCCCGCAAGGGAGGAGGAATCCACAAGGAGGGAGTTATGGATTCCGGGAAGCCCGAACGGTATCTGTCGGTGAAGGAATTCGGCGGCGTCTTCGGGTGGAGCGACGATACCATTCGCCGGCTCATCCGGCGGAAGATCATTCGGGCGCTCATTCTCCCGCAGGCGGATCCGAAGAAGCACACCCACCGGCGGATACGCATCCCTGAGGGTGAGGTCACGCGCTTCGCTCGGCTTCACTCCAATGCCTGAGGGAACGGGGAGGCGGCAACGTCTCCCCGTGAACTTTGCTTTCCTCAGGCGATTCATCATGCCGCGCAAGTTGATGCCGCCGAACAATCGGGAGTTGCGGTTGCGTCTCAGGTCGTCGTCGATGCACCCGACGGCACCCGAAGAGATGCGATCGGGCGAGAAAGTCCTTGACCAGGCCTGATACGGATTGATACGTATATGGCGGGGATGCAGAGAATGGTACACCGCAGCATGACTCTGAAGGCCGCAGCGGGTCGAATTGGTGTGGCTCCGATCACGCTGAAACGCTGGTTGCTTGACGGCAAGGTCGATGAAGTGGCGCGTGATCGCAACGGCTGGCGCGTGTTCACCCTGGCCGACATCTCTCGAATCAAGGAGTACGCGCTGAGAACCCACGAGCCCCGAAGGCAATGATCTCTCGCCGCCAACTGCCTGAGCTTCGCGCCTACGCCGCAGCTGAAACCAGCCTGCCGTTTGCCTTGGCGCCTGAGTTTCGGACTCTTGTGGTCCCCAACGGGAATGACGCTCGGCCAGTCCACCGATGGTTCAGGTACAAGGAGGCATTCTCGGCCGATCTCCTTGACTACACCCTCAAGCATATCGATCTAGGACTGCCAGAAGGCTCTTCCTTTAGCCTGCTCGATCCGTTCTGCGGAGTCGGAACGAGCCTCGTTTCCGCGCAACTGCTTCAGCGGGAGGGGGCCTCGATCCGGGCGACAGGCATCGACTGCAACCCATTCTCGGCCTTCGTCGCCCAAGTGAAGACCTCTTGGCCCCGAATAGATGCCGGGCGTTTCCGTGCACTCGCAGCCAAGGTACTGTCGGACTCGTCGTCCGCGATGCGAGTTTCTCTTCCGGCACTCTCCAGCGTCAAGTCCGGAAGGTGCATATCTCATCACAGCACACGTCACATCTTGACGCTTCGAGACCGTATTCGCGCGCTTTCGCCTTCCGTGGAACGCGATGCGCTGCTCGTCGGACTAGCGGCCTGCATCGAACCGGTCAGCAAGGTACGCCGCGACGGGCGTGCCTTGCGGCTCGTGGAGAAACGTAGGACCGTCCTGAGCACGCTGCTTGCCGAGCGCTGGGAGCTTATGGCCTCAGACTTGGAAGCGGCTGCGAAGCCGGGCCTGTGTCCAGTGGAATGCAGCGTCAGAATCGGAGACGGACGACGGCCTGGGAGCAGCGGCGTGGAGCTTGGGTCCGTGGACCTCATTCTCACCTCGCCGCCGTACCCGAACAATATCGACTACAACGAGGTCTACAAGCTGGAGTTGTGGCTACTGGGGTTTGTTGACACGGAGCAGGCATTCCTAGGCCTCAGACGTGACACGTATCGAAGTCATCCGACGTGCAGCCCGCCGGATGACGAGGTTGAATACAAGGAAACGTTCACACGAATGCTCGCAGAGGGACCAATTCGAGATCTCCTGGGAATCGTGATTCGTCGAGCGGACGCCCTCGATCGCCTCAAGGCTCGTGGACGGAGCAAGGTCTTGCTTGGATACCTGTACGACACCTGGCGGAGTCTGATCGCACATCGATCAGTACTTCGTCCCGGAGCTTGCGCGGTCTATGTGGTCGGCAACTCCCTTCATGGTGGAGCGGACAGGCCTTATCTTGTGCCAACGGATCTTGTCCTAGCGCGCCTTGCACAACTGGCTGGCTTCCGAGTGGAGCGTCTCCTGCTCGCACGCCCCCTCCAGCGTCGACTCTCCGGCAATCACTTCCTACGAGATTCAATCGTGGTGCTCAGGAGGGACTAGTGCCAACGAAGAAAGCGCTTCGGTTCCAGGCCTCCGCTAGTCTCCAACGGCTACTGGGGCGCGAACTGATACCCAACGACGAGATGGCAATCGTAGAGTTGGTCAAGAATGCGTACGACTCCCGTGCGACGCACGTTCGCGTTCTCATTCAGCCGGCGAGTGAGCGTCAGCCCGGGCTGATTCGGATTGTGGACGATGGATCCGGAATGTCGGAGGAGGAGGTTACTCAACTCTTCATGGTTGCTGGCTACAGCGAGCGGCTCGACCAGGTGCATTCGTCCAAGCGCGTGCCGACCGGAGAGAAAGGTATTGGGCGGTTCGCGGCGGACAAGCTCGGTCAAACACTCGACGTATTCACGAAGACCAGCGGTTCACAGGACACCATTCACTTAACGATTCAGTGGAAGGACTTCGAGGATAGGTTGAAGAAGTTCAACGAGGTGGAAGCCACCTACGAGATTGAACGCTCAAGCCGGTTTGCTGCTCGGGGGAGCGGGACGATTCTAGAGATCGGCGAACTTCGCGCGACTTGGGATGCGGAGAGATTGGCAAATGTCCGAACCGGACTGAGTGACCTGCTCAACCCCTTTGCCCGTCCCAAGGACTTTTCCATCGTCGTCGACGTCGGCACTCCTCGCGGGACGACAATTGAGTACCCCATCGATCAATTGGTCCCTGAGGCGGATCTCGTGATGAACGTCTCAGTCTTGGGCGATAAGGTCCACCGGATCGTGAAGCGGAAGGGTCAGAAGCTCCCAATTGCTGATGAGCGCGAGACCACCCCAGCGGACTTGGCGTACCTCCGAGGTCTGAACGCACGATTTCTTCACTTCGACAAACGCCCTAGCAAGAAGGCGGCGAAGGGGCTGGAGCCGGGCGTGCGAGTGTACCGTGACGGGTTTAGAATCGAGCCCTTTGGCTCCAGAACCGCTGACTGGTTGCACATTGCGGAGAAGCGGGCGAAGCGGGCGGGACACGCGCATGTCGTCCCCAGTCGCCTATTCGGCTTCGTCGAGATCTCCCGTATCTCGCACCCCGAACTTGCCGACACGACCAGCCGACAGGCGCTTCTCGACACATCGACCGCTCGGAATCTGGTGACCGTCCTCCGGGCTCAGCTAGACGCACTTGAGGAACTGCTTCGATCTCAAGCGGAACCACGCTGGAGGGAGAACCGTCGCCGCCGGGCGATCGAAGTTGAACAGGCGAGACTGCATACGTTGGGTGTCATGTCCTTCGGACTTGCGCATGAACTCCGGCAGCCGCTCCAGACAATCCGCTCGGAGGCGCACAACATCCATACACGACTTGGCCAACTTGGCGTAGCAGACGAAGACGTCACCGCCGCGCAAGCATCGATTGATCGCGGGGTAGAGCGAATCGACAAGAACATCTCCCTCGTGTCAGCAATCGCTAAGGGAAGCGTGACCGAGAAGACTCTGTGCGATTTGGCTGACCTTGTTCAGAAGGGAGCGCTCCTGTTCGGACCACGAGCAAGCGCCCTGGGGATCGAATTGGTGGTTGCCGCGCCAAACAGCCAGTCAGCAACGGTCAATGAGTTCGCCATTCACACGGTCTTGATCAACTACATTCAGAATTCTCTCGAGGCCATGGAGGCGTCACATAAGGCTGGGAGAATCGTCGTGACGCTGACCAAGAAAGCGGGTCAGCACTATCTGGAGGTTGCGGACGATGGAGATGGAATAGCGCCTGACGTAGAAGCCCATATCTTCAGGAAGTTCGCAACCAAGAAGACTGGAGGAATGGGTGTGGGCCTCTACTACTGCAAGTCAATCGTCGAATCTCATGGCGGTACAGTCGGTTTTGAGTCCACTCCAGGGCACGGCGCGCGCTTCTGGGTTCAACTCCCAGAGGGATGAGAGGCAAGTTCATGGCTAATATCCTCGTGGTCGACGACGAACCGGACGTGCTTGACGCTTTGGCTCGAGCGCTGAAACTGGCTGGCCATTCGGTTACGAAGGCCGGCAGTGCGAGAGTAGCTATCGATGTGTCAGCCGACCACTCCTTTGAACTGGTCGTGCTTGACTACATCATGCCGTCGATGTCCGGGATCGCCTTGTTGAATGAGATCAGGCGTATTCAGCCTACAATTCGATCCGTCATCGTGTCTGGGAAGATCGATGCTCAGGTCAAGGAAGAGGTCATCGCCACCGAACTTCGCGAGAGCATCGAGGCGGACGCTTACCTTCACAAGCCGCTGGACAACGCCAAGCTGTTGGAGACCATTCGCCACTTGCTCGCCTCCGACGTGCACCGCGACTGGAAGCAAGTCGCCGAACGCAACCTGAATGCCGCGAAGGGGCGCGCGCTAGTGAAGAGTGCCGAGCGTGGACTGAGCAAGCACAAGGGTGGCAAGCGAGGATAGACGTCCATGCACTACTTTTTCGACACTTCAGCGCTCCAGCATCGGTACATCGACGGCCCGAAGTCTCGAATTGTCCGGCGAGCGATCAATGACAGCCGAAACGCCAGTTTCATCTCAGCGCTCACGATCCTAGAAATCGCGAGCGCACTCGCGCGACATTGCCGGAAGAACAACCTATCGGTAGCAGACTACAGTAGGTTCGATCAGAGGTTCTGGAGGGACATCCACACGGAGAGGCTGCGTGTGCGGGACGCCACGCAACGAGACTTGTTGCGCGCGAGGCAACTACTTCGTTTTGCTGGCGTACACAAACGTAAGCACCTCAAGAGCGCTGACGCACTGATCGCCGCTTCGTGCCTGGAGTTTGCTCTCGAAACGAAGTGCCCGGTTACGTTTTGCCTGGAAGATTGGCCGCTATTCCACATCATCAGGGACATCTCGGCCTACAACAGCGTTCTGACATTTAGGTTCATCGGAGTTGACAAAGAACACCGATAGGTTGTCGCGAGTCCGCAGTTTGAAAGCGGGTCCGCATTCAGCCGAGGCCCGCAGTCAGTGTATTGCAGAGATTGAGCTGAGTCTGATTTGGGGGTTTCGACCGCGTGTTCGGCTGGATCGGCGTCTTGTGCGGGCGCGATTTCAGGCCGAAATACGCGAATTCGCCTGATCGCCAACCCCCTGTCAAGACCGAGTCCTCTCTTCCGCACCACTCGACTCAGTCGCTTCGCTCCTTCGCTCGTCCCTCGACGATGCTCGGGATGACCCTGAGCCTGTCGAAGGGTCATGGCAGGCCATGCGACTGAGTCGAGTGGTGTCCTGAGCGAGCGAAGCGAGTCGAAGGGCATACCCACTCGCTCACCCCGACCGAGGCGAATGGTGTCCCGCCTGTCCCGAGTGAGGCCCCAGGGCCGAATCGAGGGAAGCGATCAATCGTCAGGAAGCAAGTCGAGGGGCACGAGACACCCCACCCATGACAGCCGTCTACATCCTCAGGTGTGCCGACAGCACGTACTACGTCGGTCACAGTGACGACGTCGATTCCCGCGTCGAGGCGCACAACGCGGGTTCGGGATCGCAGTACACGGCTGCGAGGAGACCGGTTCAACTCGTCTACGTCGAGTCGCATCCGACGCTGGCCGCAGCCGTCCGGCGCGAGGCCCAGATGAAGCGCTGGTGCGCCGTCAAGAAGGCCGCGCTTGTCGCGGGCAACCGGTCCACGCTCAAGAACCTGGCAAGATGCCGTTCGAGCACGTAGCACGTAGCCGCATCGGGATGGGGCCGCTATCCGTGAAGCACTCGAACAGATGGGGGCATCTCGCGCCCGTCAGAGCCGGCGAGCGCAGCCCGACCAAGTCCGCACGTCCCCGGCCCGGATCGCGTCCAAGGCAATCGTGCAACAGTCTGTTGCACAAATGCTGGAGTTCTTACAGGCCGCCCCCAGTATCGCAGGGGGCATGCCCTTGCGACCCAGGAGGTCCTGAAGGTCGATCATCAGGCCCGCCGTGGAACCACGGGCTGGTGTGTTCGGTCGTGGAGACGACCAGATCGATGTCGCTCTCCTCCGTTGCTTCGCCTCGGGCCACCGAGCCGAACACGCGGACGTTCCGGGCGCCGTGGCGCTCCGCGATGCGGAGGATTTCCTCGCGTTTTGCCTGGAGCAGGTCCGCTGTCGTCATGTCACTCCTGACGCCGTGAGCGGCGGACGCGCAACATCGATCCCCGGGGCCCAGCCTACGCCCTGACCGGTCACGAAGTGCGCGGCGGCGTTGATCCGTCAGCACATCCCGCGCCACGAATCCGACGGGGTATCTGCAGGAACTGCTACGTCCGACCACGGTTCAGCATTGCACAGAGTGCAACAGGATCGGAGCCACTGCCGAAAAGCAGCCGGGAATCAGAAGTGCCATCTGGCATGCAGGTTGCCGCAACAGACGCGGAGGCCGCATGCCCGAGATCGCCAGGTTCTTCGGCGTCGTCATCACGATGCACTACAATGACCATGCGCCGCCGCACTTCCACGCCCGCTACGAATCGGAGAAGGCCACCTTCGTGATCAGGGACCTGCGGGTGATCGAGGGAAGCCTGCCACCCCGGGTCCGGGGGCTCGTAACCGAGTGGGCGGCGGTGCACGGAGACGAATTGCTGGCGAACTGGGCGCGGGCGGCGCGGCGTCTGCCGCTCGTCCCGATCGCCCCGCTGGAGTGACGATGTTGCGCGATGTCGTCGAGGCCCGCGTGACCGGCGGCTACCGGGTGTTCCTCCGCTTCGAGGACGGCATCCAGGGTGAAGTGGACCTCTCCACTCTCGTCGTCTTCGAGGGCGTGTTCGCGCCGCTGCGCGACCACGCCCGCTTCGCCGAACTGCGCGTCGGCCCGCACTCCGGCACGATCGAGTGGCCCAACGGCGCCGACATCGCACCCGAAACGCTCTACGCCGCCCTCGTGCGCCAGTCGCCGGGCGCCATCGCGTAGCCGCCAACGACCCGCCACCCCGGTGGCAGCCCGCCACCTGTTGAGGTAGAGTGAACGATCGACTGGAACACCGACTAACCTCACATCGAGACGGATTGGAATGGCATCCATGAACTGGCTGGCAGGCGTGA
>CAYTJW010000040.1:0-16715 GCA_964438135.1 uncultured Thermoanaerobaculia bacterium | reverse complement strand
CCGCTCGCCCCGGGGGGGCCGCGTGACCCGCGCCCTGCTGGCGCCGGCGCGGCTCGCGCGGACCCTGCACCGCCACCGCTTCCTGCTCGGCCAGCTCGCCTGGCGCTCCTTCGGCGCCCGCCACGCCGGCAGCTACCTCGGCTGGCTGTGGACGCCGCTGGCGACCGCGGTCCAGTTCGTCCTCTACCTGGTGGTGTTCTCGGTCATCTTCGAGATCCGGGTCGAAGGCCTTGGCATCGATCTTGCTCGGCGGCCACCCGTGGGCTTCGGCGTGTTCCTGATCACCGGCCTGGTGCCGTTCCTCGCCCTCAACGACTCGGTGCTGCGCGCGGCCCGGGTGTTCCGGGCCAACGCCACCCTGGTGCAGAGGGTGAGGTTCCCGGCCGAGGTGCTGGTGCTCGGCGACGCCGCCGGGGCGCTCCTCCACCACGCCGTGGCGCTGGCGGTGGCGGCGGCGGTCTGCGTCGCCCGCGGCCACCTCGAGCTGGCCGGCCTGCCGTGGCTGGGGCTCGGCCTGGTGCTGCTGCTGCTGTGGGTGGTGGGCCTGTGCCTGCTGGTCAGCGTCGTCGGCGCCTACCTGCCGGACGTGGGCGAGGTGCTCGGGCTGGCCCTGCAGCTGGTGTTCTACGCGGCGCCGATCGTCTACCCGCTGGCCCTGGTGCGGTCCGAGGCGGTGCGGGCGGTGGTCGGCGTCAACCCGCTCACGCCGCTCCTGGGGGTGATCCGGGCCGGGCTGCTGGGGGCCGAGGCGCCGCCGCTGCCGGTCATCGCCGGGGTCGCCGCCATCGGCGTCGCCCTGGTCACGGCCGGCGCCGCCGCCGTCGACCACTGGCGCGACCGGATCGCGGACGCGCTGTGAGGGCCGGGGACCGCGGCATGGGCACGGTCGAACGGGAACGCATGCGCACTCGCGCACGCATGGAAGAAGAGTCAACGACACGAGGACTGGAGGTCGTGCGATGAGAGTGAAGAGAGCGCTGGCGTGGTCGGTGGTGCTCGCCGGCTGCGCGCTCGCGGGGTGGGGCCAGCAGGCGCCGCCGCCGGCCGCCAACCCCAACAAGCCGGCCCTGCCGGTGACGCCGCTCGACCCGGCGACGCTGTCCGAGGAGGAGCGGCGCCAGTACGAGGAGTTCGCCCGCGACCAGGCGCCGGCCGACCAGACCTTCGAGGAGTGGCTGGCCAAGATGCTCGAGCCGGTCAAGGTGCCGGCGGCGCACGTGGTCCGCAACGAGGACGGGACGGTCAACCCGAGCCGGGTCCTGCTGTGGAAGATGGAGCTGGTGCGCGAGGAGGGGGAGTTCCTCTGGCTGCGCCACCTGCCGCCGGAGAACCCGCAGTCCCAGCTGCACCGGTTCTGGCTCCGGCACGAGCAGGAGCAGCTCCGCAAGGCGCAGCTGGCGGACCGCCGCGCCGACGAGTACTTCCTGCCCTTCGACGTCGACCTCGTGCCGCCGCCGAGCGTCGACGCCCTCTCCTTCCGGCCGGTGGAGAGCGAGCTGCCCCCCCTCGGTCGCTGGCAGATGGGGGTGGCGGTGGGCGACATGAACCAGGACGGTCACCCCGACCTGGTCGCCCCGCCCGAGCGCCTCGGCGCCGGCCTGCCGGTGGTGTTCCTCGGCGACGGCAAGGGCGGCTTCAGGATCTGGCGCGAGGCGACCTGGACCCCGAGCGTGCCGTACGACTACGGCGGCGTCGCGCTCGCCGACCTGGACCTGGACGGCGACCTGGACATCGTCCTCGCCATCCACTTCAAGGGCCAGTACGTGATCTACAACGACGGCGGCGGCCGCTTCGCCCGCGCCACCCTGCTGCCGAGCCCGGACCCGCGGGTCACCTCGCGCGCGCCGGCGGTGGCCGACTTCGACCTCGACGGCCGGCCCGACGCGGCCTTCCTGGCCGAGATCTCCTACGACCAGGCGCGCGGCTCCTACATGCCGCAGGCGACCACCCTGTGGGTGGTGCTCAACCGCGGCGAGGACCGCTGGGAGAAGGTCACCGCCGGCCTGCCGGCGCAGGTGATCGGCGACGACCTGGGCGTGGCCGACCTCGACCGCGACGGGCGGCCCGACCTCCTGCTCGGCGCCGGCACCACCAACTGGCGCTCGCTGGCCTGGCTCAACCCGACCAGCGGCTGGCAGGAGGCGTACGGCCCGGGCGTGCTGAGCAACGCCTGGCACTTCGAGCTCGCGCTCGACCCCGCGTCGCGGCCGTCGACCCCGGACCTGTACGCGGTCTTCGAGCAGTTCAAGATGGTGGGCGGGGTCAACCGCGTCCGCACCGGCGTCGTCCGCTACCGCTGGGGGGCCGACGGCCTCGCCAGCCGCGGCGAGGCGCTGGTGGTCGACGACCAGGCCACCAACCAGTACTGGCGGCTGGCGGTGGGCGACCTCGACGGGGACGGCCGCAGCGACGTGGTGGCCGGCCGCAAGGGCGGCGGCCTCGAGGTCTTCCTGCAGACGCCGACCGGCGCGCTGCAGCGGGAGCGCTCGCCGGAGCTCGAGGGCCACGGACGGCCGTTCGACATCGAGATCCTCGACCTGGACGGCGACTCCCGCCAGGACATCGTCGCCACCTTCGTCCCCAAGGACGAGCTGCCGGGCGGCATCTACGTCTGGCTCAACCGCCCGGGGGCTTGACGGCGCCGCCGCAGGCGCGGATAATCCGGCCGGGTCTCGACCCGCGGTGACGACGCATGAGGTACGAAGCGGCTCGGAGAGGCTTGACAGAACACGGTCCAGGGCGCTATATTTATGCTGTGATGACATGAAGATTCGCTAAGTTCTTAGAGTGAAATAACTTACGGGAGGTGATGTGGAATCGAGGGGGTTGCTGCAGAGCAACGTGGGACCCTGGGATGCGTTCGGCAACAACTGAAGGAAGGAGTGAGTTAGGTATGAAGAGGTTCTTCACTCTGGCGCTGGTCGGTGCCATGGCGCTGGGGCTCAGCAGCATCGCGTACGCGAACTTCTGCGCCTTCGACCCCGTGCCGGCGGCCTCGCTGCTGTTCCCGTTCGTCGCCTTCGACTACAACAACCCGATCAACGGCACCACGACCCTGTTCGCGATCACGAACGTGTCGTCGGACGCCCAGATCGTCCACGTGACCCTGTGGACGGACTACTCGATCGCGGTGCTGGACTTCAACATCGTCCTGTCGGGCTATGACGTCCAGACTCTCAACATCCGCGACATCCTCTACTTCGGCAACCTGCCGGACACCGGCACCTCGGGCGACCTGATCGTCCGCGCCAATGCCAACCCGCCGCTGGCGGACGGCCCGGTGAACCCGCTCGCGTACCCGTCCTACCCCTACCTGGACCCGTCGGACGGCACCAACAGCATCGCTGCCCGCTGCCCGTCGACCAGCCCGGCCTACCCGAACTACCCGCCGATGGACGCTGGCCTGCTGGCCCAGCTGCGCGCCTTCCTGTCGGCCTCGCAGACCGTCGACCGCTTCCATGACGACTGCGCCGGCACCGAGGCCGAGATCGGCGACTGGTTCGAGGGCCGTACCGCGGCCGACGTGACCTGGATGTACATCACCGCCGACGTGGTCTGGACCTGCAACCGGATCTTCCCGGACGTGTCGCCGGTCTACTGGACCACCAACACCGCTGACCCGTGGAGCGACGGCGTGGAAGAGGACGCGGCCGGTGAGGCCCGTCGCGTCAACGTCCTCATGGGCGACGTGTTCTGGGTGAACGACGCCCTCCGCTTCTCCGAGGCCGACAACGCCGTCCACCTCGAGGCGGACCTCTACCCGGAGAACGTGGTCACCATCACCCCCGACCTGCAGCCGATGTCCTTCTTCTACCTGTACTCGACCGACAAGCTCGCCTTCAGCGACGAGCGCGAGCCCCTGCCGACCGGCTGGGCCTTCCGCTACATGGGCTGGAACGACGCCGCGGTCGACACCTGGATCCGCGCCTTCAAGAAGGCCACGCACACTCCGCCCGTCACCAGCTACGGCCAGGTCGGCGGCGACTGGGTGTGGGACCTCGACAACGACTACGACCTCACCCCGCTGGTGCCGAGCAGCCTGATCGCCTACGACTGCATCGCCTACACCTACTTCGCGTGGGACGAGGACGAGAACATCAACACCACCATCACCGACCCGTGGTCGTTCCCGGGCGTGGTGAACTACGTGCCGAACCTGCTGCCCCTGGAGACCCAGGAGGTCAACGTCGACCAGTTCAACATGGTTGACGACTCCGGTTGGGTGATGTTCCTGTGGCCGGCGTCGAACTGGTTCGACGGCGACGACGCCTGGATCCACACCGACTGGTACCAGACCTGGATGGGCGTGAAGTACGGCGCGTACGGCGTCTACACCGCCGGCATGTCCGGCGCCGTGATGGCGAACTTCAACTGCTTCGCCGAGCAGGTGTACCCCGGCCTCGGCATCGGCTTCGAGTACATCGACCCGCTCGACGGCTACGTCGAGTCGACCAGCGTGTACTGATCCGGTTCCACCGGGCAATCTCGGGGGCGGTCTTCGGACCGCCCCTTTCTCTATTTCTCCCAGGGCTTTCGGGGCTGCCCGCCGCGGCACAGCGGCGCGGGGCTCCGTCGGACCCGCAGCGGCGGGCCGCTGCCGCCGGAACGTGACCACGGTCACGCCGCGCCACCGCAAGCGATTGACAGGCCGAGGGCTACGTCGCACGCGCGTTGACAGTGGACGGCGCCGTCCCTATACTGCAGGCTGGAGGTGGACGATGCAGAGGTGCCTTCTCGTGCGTGTTCTGGCCGGATCGCTGGTGATCGCGAGCGCTTCCCTGCTCGCGCCCGCGGTCGCGGCTCAGGACGGCTGCCTGGAGTTCGTGCCGCCGCTGCTCTTCAACACCTCCAGCGCCGGCGACGACCCCTGGGTACAGCGGACCATGTACTCCCAGATCTTCCAGTGGGGCACCCACCGCATGCTGATGCACAGCGTCGGCAACGAGCTCGAGGTCATGACCCTCGACAACCCCTTGAGCCCCGGCTCCGGCGTCGAGTCCCACTTCCAGGTGCCGCCCTTCGGCGACCGCGACTACAACCTGTTCAACTTCGCCATCTGCGACGACTGCCGGTACGGGCTCGCCGGCTTCCAGTCGGTCGGCACCGTGCTGTTCGACCTCGGCACCGGCATCACGCATTTGTTCGTTGCCAACGCACACGAGCGCTACACCACCGCCTCGAACATGGGCGGCTTCACCTTCAAGCACGGCGCGCAGCAGTACCTGGTGGCGAACAACCTCCTCGGCACCTGCGGCGGCGGCGAGGTGCTGCTTTTCAACGGCACCAGCCCGGAGCAACTGACCCTGCTCCACTGCCTGCAGGACGCCACCGGCGGTCCGGTCGGCGCCGACGGCGGCATCTACATCCCGGGCTCCCCCGCCTACGTCTACATCGTCTCCGGGACCAGGGCCTACACCTTCCGGGTGAGCGGCACCGGCAACGGCCTCAGTCTCGCCTACCGCGGCCAGTTCATCCGCGCCGGCTGGGTCCGCGCCCCCGGCCTCGACGCCGACCTCGACGCGCCGCAGCCCTTCCCGCGCCTGCTGGTGGCGACCAACCCCAACCACTCCGAGATCTACGACCTCGAGGACCCCGACCAGCCGGTGCTGCTGGCGGAGTTCAACCCGCACCCGTCCATCGACATGGACAGCGTCGCGGTCGAGTTCCCGTTCCTCTGGCTGGGCTCGTTCGGCGGCCAGACCGAGAACATGACCCACACCTACGACATCTCCGACCCGTCGAACCCGGTGCCGCTCGACCACGGCTTCTGGAGCACCAGCAACGAGTGGAACGCCTTCGGCTACGCCGGCAACATGGGCGGCGACTTCACCGCCGACGGCGAGTACTTCTTCCTCTCCCGCTGGTCGGTGCTGGAGCGGTTCGAGTTCTCGGCCTGCGGCAGCGTGGCGCCGGTGGCGCACCTGTCGGTCGGCCCGTCGCCCGCCTTCCCCGGCGACCAGGTCACGGTCAGCAACACCTCGGCCGGCGCCTACACCCTGTCCGCGGTGTGGGTGGAGGACGAGGCCGGCGAGATCGTGGCCGGCAGTGGCACCATGTCGAGCACCACGCCGAGCTCGCGCCCCTTCACGGTGCCCGCGGACCTCGCCAAGAACGACAGCTACACCGCCTGGGTGGCGGTGGCGAGCGACGACTACCCCTGCAACGACCCGGTCAACTACCCCGAGCTGTGCGGCGACCGGGTGACCTCGAGCGCGCTCGCGGTCGACCGGGCGCCGGAGGCGTCGATCACGGTCACGCCGGCGGTGCTGATCACCGGCGACACCGCGTCCTTGAGCTCGAGCGGCACCGAGGGGCACCCGACCGGCTACCTGTGGGAGGTCCTCCTCGACGGCGCGACCCCGCCGGCCGGCCAGCCGCCCGACCCGACCCTGCCCGGCCTCAGCTACGAGCTGAGCGAGTCGGGCACCTGGACCTTCAACCTGCGCGCCGACTACGCCCACCAGGTCGCGGGCGGCGGCCTCTACTCCGACACCGCCACCCTGAGCCGCGCGGTCAGCTCGGTGGCGGCCGACTTCGCCGTCGCCCCCGCGTCGCCGCTGTCGACCCAGCACGTCTACTTCTGCTCCGACAGCGAGTACTCGCCCGACATCGCCCCGGCCGGCCTGAGCTACGTCTGGCGGCTGTGCGAGGACTCGGCCTGCACCAGCCTGGTGCAGGAGTTCACCGGCTGCAGCGACGGCTACTCGGCCTGCGGCACGCGCTGCGGCGTGCAGGTGAGCGAGGCCTACTTCCCGGATGAGACCAGGACCTACTACGCCACCCTCACCCTGACCAACGACGACGCCCAGCACGGCGGCCACGGCGACGTGTCGGTCGCGCCGACCCGGTCGTTCGTGGTCACCAACGGCGCCTTCAACCCGACCTTTGCCTGGAGCCCGAGCAGCCCGAGCATCGGCGAGAACGTCAGCTTCGTGATCACCGGCGCCGCCTCGGTGGACTCGGTCGACTGGAACTTCGGCGGCGCCGGCTGCAGCGGCTTCAGCCAGACCGTGACCTGCACCCCCACCTTCAGCAACTGCCTGACGCAGGTGCACGAGTACGCCTCGGCCGGGGCCAAGACGGTGTCGATGACCGTCCACCTCGGGGCGCAGACGGTGGGGCCGATCACCCGCCAGCTGACGGTGCAGAACAGCGGCCAGTGCCCGGGCACGACCTGCTCCTACACCATCAGCCCGAGCTCGGCCAGCGTCGTGGCCGCGGGCGGCAACGGCTCGTTCTCGGTCGACGCCTCCGCCTCGAGCTGCCAGTGGACCGCGGTCTCCAACGCCACCTGGCTCCACGTCACGGGCGGCTCGACCGGCATCGGCGACGGCACCGTGTCGTACAGCGTCGACGCCAACTCCGGCGGCGCCCGCAGCGGCACCATCACCGCCGCCAACCGCAACTTCACCGTCAGCCAGGCGAGCGGCGTCGCGGCCCAGGTCAACTTCACGATCTCCGACTCGACCCCGGACATCGGCCAGACCGTGGTCTTCACCGCCAACTCGGACTGCGCCAACCCGACCGCCTGGAACCTCGGCGCGGTCAACTGCGACGGCGCGTCGCCGGCCATCTCCTGCCCCAACCCGGCCCTGTGCCGGGTGGTGCAGTGGGCCTACGCCGCGGCCGCGGTCCGGACGGTGACCCTGACCTGCGCCGAGGGCAGCAAGCAGAACGTCGTCACCGTCAACCAGAGCGGCTCCTGCCCCTCGACCTGCGACAAGGACGGGCCGCCCGACGCCAGCTTCACCATGACCGCCAAGGGCGCGCCGGTGACCGAGGTGCTGGTCGGCGAGAGCGTCACCTTCACCGACACCTCGACCAAGGCCCTGGACAAGGCGATCCTGGCCAACTTCACCTGGTCGCCGGTCAGCCCGGGCATCGGCGAGAGCGTGGTCTTCACGGTCAGCGGCGCCCCCGACACCTCCGCCACCGAGTGGGACTTCGGCGCCCCCGGCTGCTCCGGCTTCGCCCAGCAGCAGAGCTGCACCCCGTCGGCGTGGAACTGCCTCACCCGGCTGTTCAAGTACTCGGTCGCCGGCAGCTTCACCGTCAGCCTGCGGGTCGACGGCGGCTCGCCCATCACCAAGACCATCACCGTCGAGGACACCGGTGTCTGCGACGGCGGCACCACCTGCTCCTACACCCTCAACCCGACCTCGACCGAGGTCCCGGCCGCCGGCGGCTCCGGCTCGGTCGCGGTCAGCACCCAGGCCGACTGCGACTGGACCGCGACCGCCAACGCCGCCTGGCTGCACGTCACCGCCGGCGCGACCGGCAGCGGCTCGGGCACGGTCCAGTACTCGGCCGACGCCAACGGCAGCTCGAGCAGCCGCAACGGCACCCTGCGCATCGCCGGCCAGTACTTCTACGTCACCCAGGCCGGCACCGGCGGCGGCGGCGGCGGCGACACCGCGCCGACCGCCTGGGCGTGGACCGTCAAGCTCGACAACCAGACCGTCGCCACCTCGACCCTGGCCTCGTTCTCGTACCAGTTCACCACCCCCGGCAGCTACACGATCCGGCTGCAGTCGTCCAACTGCGCCGGCGCCGACGCCACGACCCAGACCCTGCTGGTGTACGAGGAGGTGGTGCCGGAGGAGTTCATCGTCCCGGCGGTCGACCACGCCCCCGGCATCAACGACACCGCCTGGCGCTCGGACCTGCGCATCTTCAACCCCGGCAGCGAGCTGATCGACGCCACCATCGCCTACCGGCCGCGGGGCGCCTCCGACATCACCGTCCGCCGCACCGCCCACCTGCCGCCCAACGGCACGGTGGTGTTCGACGACGTGACCACGGTCTTCAACCTCCCCGGCGACAGCCAGCAGGGGTCGCTGTGGATCACCTTCGAGGGCGGCGACGGGACCACCCCGGTGGTGGCGTCGCGCACCTACAACGACACCCCCGCCGGGACCTACGGCCAGTACGTCCCGGCCGTGCCGGTGATGCAGCCGGAGGGCGGCTCGATCTACCTCACCGGCCTGGTGGACAACACCGACTACCGCACCAACCTGCTGCTGGCCAACCTGTCGGGCGAGGCGCTCGGCGGCATCGTCGTCCGCGTCCTCGACGAGTACGGCGCCGTGGTTGGCACCTTCGAGGCGGGCATCGCCGCCAACACCTCCAACCTCCTGGTCAACATCGCCGGCCTGGCCGGGGTGACCCAGGACCTCGACCTGTTCTCGCTCGAGGTGGTGATCGGCGACGCGCCGGTCGCCGCGTCGGCGTCGGTGATCGACAACGCCACCGGCGACCCGGTCATGTACTCGCCCGACCTGGCCGCGGAGGGCAGGATCCGCCTGCCCGGCGTCGCCCACCTGCCCGGCAGCCTCGGCTCCCAGTGGCGCTCCGACCTGACCCTGCTCAACCCGACCGCCGGCGACGTGACGGTGATGGTGGAGTACACGCCCGACGTCGCCCTGCCGCTGGACTACTCCCTCGAGGTCGACCTCGCCCCGGGCCGGGCCTGGATGGTCCGCGACGTGCTCGAGCTGCTCATCGGCGCGAGCGCCAACACCAAGGGTTACCTGACGATCTACGACAAGCACGACGGGGCGCCGCCGCTGGTGGTCGGCCGGACCTACAACCAGGCCGAGGGCGGCACCTTCGGCCAGAACCTGGAGGCGTTCGGCGAGCCGGACCTGATCGCCGCCGGCTCGACCCGCTACATCCCCGGCGCGGCCACCGGCGACCCGGACGGCGACGGCCCCCGCATCGCCAGCCGCACCAACCTCGGCCTGGTCAACACCAGCGGCTCGACCGCCGCGGCGGTGGACGTCTTCCTCTACGACGGCGACGGCGAGCTGATCGCGCAGATCCCGGGCTACGCCCTCGCGCCGGGCCAGTTCGCCCAGTTCGACCCGTTCCAGGCGACGGGCCTCGACGACTTCGCCGGCTACGCCTCCCTCGCCCTGCACGTGGCGTCGGGCGGGCCGGTGGCGGCCTACGCATCGGTGGTGGACAACGGCACCCAGGACCCGATCCTGATCCCGGCCCTGATGTCCTACTGAGCCGCACCGTCGGCACGGACTTCGAGGGGGCGGCGTTCGCGCCGCCCCCTTTCGTTCGTGTGCGGTCTGCAGCGGTCAGCTCTCAGCTGTCAGCCGTCAGCTCCCCCAACCACCCGAGCAGGGGGCGCGGGTGGCGACCGGCCGCCCCCTCACGGCGCCGCGAACGCCGCGGTGTCGGCGGCGCTGGCCATGGTGTGGGCCGGGTTGAAGTAGGTCCGCACCTGGCCGGTGGCGGTGTCGGTGACGGTGATGGTGTACTCGACGTCGGACAGGGCGCCGTAGAACACCCAGTAGTGGCCGTTGATCGGCCGCCCGTCGAGGACCTTGACCACCAGCTCGACGTTGGCGCTGGAGAAGAACCAGAAGGTGCCGGTGTCGTCGGTCAGGGCGACGGCCTGACCGGCGCCGACGCTGCCGTCGTTGTAGTTGCGCCAGTCCACCTCGACCCGGAAGCGCTCGTCGTTGAGGCACAGCGCCTCGGGCCCGGGGGTGCAGGTGATCCCGGCCGCCTCCGTCCGCGCGGAGCCCCTCACCGCCGCCGCCGGCGCGCCGGCGAGGGTCCCGTCCCGGACGACCTTGAGCTCGTGGCGGGGGGGCGAGGCGGCCGACCCCGGCAGGGCGGATGTGTCGGCGACGCTGGCCATGGTGTGGGCCGGGTTGAAGTAGGTCACCGACCCGCCGAGCTCGGTGTCGGTGACGGTGATGCTGTACTCGACGTCCGACAGGGCGCCGTAGAACACCCAGTAGTGGCCGTTCAGCCAGCGGCCGTCGAGGACCTTGACGACCAGCTCGACGTTGGCGCTGGAGAAGAACCAGAAGGTGCCGGTGTCGCCGGTGAGGGGGACGGCGCGGCCGGCGCCGGAGGTCGAGGTGTTGTAGTCGCGCCAGACCACCTCCACCTCGAAGCGCTGGCCGTTGAGACACAGCCTGGTGTCGCTCGCGGCGCAGCTCTGGTTGGGGCTGGCGGCGTCGAAGGTGCGGTAGAAGACCCCGGCCCCGGCGCCGGTCGGGTCGGCCTTGGCGTAGGCGACGGTGACCGAGTCGTCGTCCGCCACCTCGACCTCGGGCTCGACCGGTGTCAGGTCGCCCTCGACCGGCGCCACCTGGAAGTCGCCGGAGGTCGGGCTGCCGTCGGCGCCGAAGAAGCGGCCGTAGACGCCGTCGCCGTCCCCCAGCCCCTTGCCGGCCCGGCTCTCCCAGGCGACGGCGAAGTCGCCGGCGGCGTTCACCGCCACCGAGGCGTGCGCCTGGCGGCCGGCGGTCCGGGAGTTGACCCGCTGCTGGCGGGCGAGCGGCGCGCCGGTGGGCGAGAAGCGGCGGGCGTAGACGTCGAAGCCCTGGCCCTGGGTCGAGGACTGGGTCCAGGCGACCACCATCGTCCCCTGGGCGTCGGCGCCGACCGATGGCGACAGGGCGTCGCCGGTGGCGTCGTCGTTGAGCCGCTGCGGCGGTCCGACCGGGGCGCCGCCGGAGCCGAAGAAGCGGCCGTAGACGCCGTCGCCCTCGCCGTCGGCCTTGGCCCCGAGCTGGTGCCACACCACCGCGAAGCGGCCGGTCGCGTCGCACGCCACGGCCGGCGCCGAGAGGCTGCCGGCCGCCGCCGTGTCGACCCGCTGCGAGGGCCCGGCCGGCGTGCCGTCGGCGGCGAAGGAGCGGACGCGGATGCCGCTGGGGCTGTTCCAGGCGGTGACGAAGCGCCCCGAGCTGGCCACGGCGGTGGCGGGGTCGGAGGCAGGCTCGGTCGCGGGCTGGTCGTCGACGGCGAACGAGTCGCCCGACGGCTGCCCGGTCGACGAGAAGACCCGGCCGTACACGCCCTCGCCGCCCTTCTCCCAGCCGACGACGAAGTCGCCGTCGGCGTCGAAGGACACGGTCGGCTTCTTGCCCACCGGCGTCGAGCCGGTGTCGACCGGGATCTTGCCGCCGACGGGCTGGTCGTCGGCGCCGAAGAGGCGGCCGTAGACCCCCTCCCCGTCGAGCACGGCCCCCTTGGCCCCCCCGGTCGCCTGCCACACCACCACCCGGCGGCCCTGCCGGTCGACCGCGGCGGCGAGCAGGGTCGCCGTCCCCTCGTCCGGCGGGCTGACCCGGACCTCGGGCCCGCCCAGCGGCGGCTCCTCCTCCGCCACGGTCACGACCTGGCGCACCTGGTCGGAGCCGGCGGCGTTGGCCACCGTCAGGTCGACGGCGTAGCTGCCCGGCGCGGCGTAGGCGTGGGTCGGGTTGGCGGCCGTGCTGGTGGCGCCGTCGCCGAAGCTCCACGACCACGAGGTGGGCGGGCCGGTCGAGGTGTCGGTGAACTGCACCGTCGCCCCGACGACCGGCGCCGCCGGCGACCAGCTGAAGGACGCCGTGGGCGGCCCGGCCAGGACCGTCACGGTCCGGCTCTCGGTGTCCGCGCCGAGGGTGTTGGCGGCCGTCAGGGTGACGGTGTAGCTGCCGGCCGTGGCAAAGGTGTGGGTCGGGTGGCGGGCGATGCTGGTGCCGCCGTCGCCGAAGCTCCACGACCAGGAGGTCGGGTTGCCGTCGGACAGGTCCCGGAACAGCACCTCCTGGCCCGCGGTCGGGCTCGACGGCACCCAGGTGAAGTCGGCCTGCGGCGGGCCCACCTGGGAGCCGCTCGCGCGCACCAGCAGCGCGCTCACCTCGGTCGGCGGGAACGGGTGCCAGACGCCGCTCTCGTCGACCAGCTGGACGTCGGCGGCGGCGCCCCCGTTGCGGTCGACCGCGACGCCGGCCCAGGCCTGGCCGGCGGCCCACTCGGCGCCGACGTAGACCGAGCCGCTGGTGATGATCGGGAAGCCCTCCGCGACCGCGGTGTCGACGAAGCCCACCTCCGGCCACAGCGGCACCTCGGTGGTCCCGGCCGGCACGGCGTAGCGCTGACCCTGCCAGTACAGCACCACCGCGTGGCCGACGCTGGTGGCGCCGGTGCCCCTCGACCAGCCGACGCAGACCCGGTCGAAGGCCCAGGGGTACTGCGGCGGCGTGAAGCGCTGCACCAGGGCGCCCTGGTCGTACGCGCCCAGGGTCTGGAAGCCCTCGGCGGTGCCGTCGTCGAGCACCAGCCCGTCGTCGCAGCTGGACGTGGCCGCGACCGCGCCGGTGGTGAAGGACGCCGTCTCGGAGGTGCAGAGGGGGGTGCCGCCGGCGCACGGCGAGGCGGTCACCCACCAGCTGTACTCCTGGCCCGGCTGGAGGGCCACCGCCGAGGTGCAGTCGGTCGAGGTGGTGTCGCACAGCTGGAGCGGGGTGCCCGACGGCGTCGACGCCTGGACGACGTAGCGGACGCAGGAGGCGCCCACGGCGTGGACGCACTGCCAGGAGAACGACGGCTGCAGGGGGACCTCGCCGGCGCCGTCGGCGGGCTGGTAGGTCGCCCCGCTGCAGCCGTAGCTGCAGTAGGGCGGCACGGAGGGCTCGTCGGCGACGGCGCAGCCGTCGGCGGTCTGGTTGACGATCAGCCGCCAGGAGTGGAGGGTGCCGGGGTCGGGCGAGGCCGCGTCGCCGGCGCACAGGGTCCAGGTGCCGCTCGAGCCGTAGTCGAACTGGAACTGGGAGAAGCTGTAGCCGTTGGCCGGGAACGGCTCTTCCCCCTCGTCCGGGTAGGGGGTGTAGCTGAGGACGCAGCCCGCCGAACCGTCGACCACCCCGCCGGTGCAGTCGCTCCCCATCTGCTCGGCGGGCACGTCGGAGGGGGCGTCGTCGGCGAACAGCACCGGCGCGCCGGCCACCAGGTCGTCGTCGCAGCCCCAGGTGGAGGCCGGGTGGCAGGGCCGGTTGAGCATGGTCAGGCGGGTCCCCATCGGGCTCTGGACCTCGAGGGCCAGGTCGCCGATCCAGGTGTGGTCGACCGAGACCTCGACCGCCACCGCGCACGGGCGCTGGTCCTCGGCCGCGGGCACGACGATGCTCTGGCAGGCGCTCAGGGTGCCGCCGGCGTCGGCGATCGCCTGGGGCGCGGCCGAGGTGGTGTAGACGTGCTGGGCCGCGCCGGGCAGGGCCCCCGCGATCGCAGCCAGGACGAGGGTCGCGAGCCGATTCTGCATGGTCTCCCCCTCGGACTCGTCCGGGCGGGGCCACGACCGGCGGACGGGACAATCGCACCGGCGGCGTGTCGCCGCCGCGACGCGTCCTGGTCGATCGTACCACGAGGCCCGCGAGGGGGCGGGAGGCAGGGAGAGCCGGTCAGTCCTCGCCGTCGATGGCCTTGAGCTGGTCGGGGCTCAGGAACAGCGCCGGGTCGTGGGGGCCGCGGACGACGGCGGTGACGCGGCTGACCCTGGTCTGGCCGGTGGGGGCGCCGTTGCCGTCGACGCCCTCGGCGAGGACGTGGGCCGGCAGCCGGCAGGCGCCGACCCGCTGGGTCTCGAGGACGCGGTAGCGCATCCCCGTCGCGCCGCTGTGGGCGAGGCTCTCGGCGGGCTGGAACTCGGCCGCCAGGACCGCGCCCGAGGCGCGCGACACGTGCACCAGCCAGCGGGTCACGAGCACCGGGTTGGCGAAGAAGTCCTTGGCGAAGGAGACCTCCAGCCGCCACGCCGGCGCGCCGTCGAAGGTCACCTCGGTGACCGCGCCGAGGGTGACGCCGTCCATCCCCAGGCTGAAGGGCAGCAGCAGCGGGAAGAGGCTCTGGGTCACGGTCCCCATGGCCATCTTGGGTGTCTGCGGCCGGCGGTCGGGCTGCCCGTTCATGGTCGCCCAACCGGTGCCGCCGCCGCGCACCAGGACCAGGCCGTTCGAGTGCTCGACCCGCAGGTGCTCGAGGTGCGCGCCGCTGGCGTAGGCGTGGCCGCTGCCGCTGGCGGTGGTGCCGTCGAGGCGGGTCTCCTCGTCGCCGACCGTGAGCTCGACGACGCCGAGACCGGCGAACGCCTGCTGGCCGCCGGCGGCGGTCAGGACCCGCTCCAGCAGCTCGGCGGCGGTGGGCGGCGCGGCCATCGCCGGCAGGGCGAGGGCGAGGGCGACCGGGATGGCGAGGGCGGTGGTCAGGGCGGGACGGGTCATGCGATCCTCCACGGGCCGCGTCCGCGGCCCCGGTGTCGACAAGCAAGATGCGCGCCAGGGTGCGCCCGGCGCCCCGGGCCGGAGCGCCCGGGCCCGCGCCGGCCGCCGTGCTATTGTACCCGCGCCATGGCCTCGCGACCGGACGCCATCGTCGTCGCCAACCTGCACAAGGCCTACCGCGTCTACGCCACCCCGTTCGAGCGGGTCCGGCGGCGGCTCGGCCGGGGCGGGCGCTTCCTCGACTTCGAGGCGCTGCACGACGTCAGCTTCGCCGTCGGCCGGGGGGAGGCGCTCGGCGTCATCGGCGAGAACGGCGCGGGCAAGTCGACCCTGCTCAAGCTCATCGCCGGGACGACCCGACCCACCTCGGGGACGGTGTCGGTGCGCGGGGTGGTCGCCGCCATCCTCGAGCTGGGGGCGGCCTTCCACCCCGAGTTCAGCGGCCGGGACAACGCCGTCCTCTACGGTGCCCTTCTTGGCATCGACCGCGACGAGATGGCGCGCCGGCTCGAGGACATCGTCGCCTTCGCCGAGCTGGGCGAGTTCATCGACCAGCCGATCAAGAGCTACTCCACCGGCATGGTCATGCGCCTCGGCTTCGCCGTGGCCACCCACGTCGACCCGGAGGTGCTGGTGGTCGACGAGGCCCTGGCGGTCGGCGACGGCTACTTCCAGAAGAAGTGCGTCGACCGGATCCTCAAGACCAAGGCGGAGGGCACCACCATCCTGTTCTGCTCCCACGCCATGTACTCGGTGACCATGCTGTGCGAGCGGGCCCTGTGGCTGCGGCAGGGGAAGGTCGAGCGGCTCGGCCCGGCGCAGGAGGTGGTGGAGGCCTACGAGGCGCACCTGCTGACCCGGGACAAGCGCCGGTTGCGCGGGGAGGGGGGCGACACCGGGCCGACCGAAGGCCGCCAGGTCGGCCGCATCAGCCGCGTCGTCGTCCGCGGCGAGCCGGACGGGCGCGCCGCCGCCGCGCTCGCGCCCGGCGAGGGCCTGCGGTTCGAGCTCGAGGTGGAGAGCGTCGAGCCGGACGAGCCGTTCCACCTCGGCGTGTCCCTCGACACCCTCGACGGTCGCTGCGTGCTGGCCGTGTCCACCCTGTGGGACGAGCAGCCGCCCCTCTGCGGCTCGCGGTCCTACCGCGTGACCCTGAGCGTGCCGGCCCTGCCGGTCGCCTCGGCGACCTTCCACGTCTACGCCTACCTGCTCGACGAGACCGGGCTCCACGTCCACGACCAGGTCATCCTGACCGAGGCGGTCAGGGTCAACCCGCGGCGCTGGACGCCGTCCCTGCTCGAGGTGCCGCACCACTGGGGGCGCGCGTGAGGGGCCGCCCCTCGTGAGGCTGTCGCTGGTCCTGGTCGCCCACCACTCGCAGGCGGAGCTGCCGCGCTGCGTGGCGAGCTTCCGGCGCGAGGCGGGCGCGGTTGGCGTCGACGGCCGGGTGGTGGTGGTCGAGCAGTCGGGGGACGAGGCCGCCGCTCAGGCAGCGCGGGCGAGCGGCGCCGACGCGGTCGTCGTCCGACCCAACCGGGGCTACGCCGCCGGGGTCAACGCCGGCGTGGCGGCGAGCGACGGCGAGGTGCTGGCGCTCGCCAACCCGGACGTCGAGCTGCTGCCCGGCTGCCTGGAGCGGCTGCTCGGGGCCCTGGCCGCGGGCTTCGCGGTGGTCGGGCCGCAGCTGGTCTGGGA
>CAYTJW010000039.1:0-16724 GCA_964438135.1 uncultured Thermoanaerobaculia bacterium | reverse complement strand
ATGGCCGGTTTTCAGGTGTCCACTAATGGCCGGATTTGGGTGTCCACCGAGGGCCGGCCCACCACTACCGCTTCTTCGAGGTCCCCCGGCGTCGTGCGCGCTCACCACCGGAAAGGCCGCCCACCTCCGCGGGACTCGCAGGCAACACGGCGTGGAGGGAGACTCCATCTTCGCGGACAATGAGAACGAGCTGCCTGAACCGCCGCGACGCGGGGAAGGTCCGTACGGCTATCGCCGGCCGGTTCTCGAGCACCTGCGACCCGTCTTGGCTTACAAGATACGATCGATCGAAGTACTCAATAACGTAACCGCTCGACAGTGGTGACATGCTGATGGGTGCGCCGAGGTTGCGGGAGGTGCCGACCCTCGGGAGCTGCTGCCGTTTGACACTCAGGAATGGGCTGCCGTCTCGCCCGATACGCCAGTTCAACCAGAGGCAGCTATTGTCGTCCAGCACCATGACGCCTGTGCGATTGGTGGACTGGAAGAACACAGCCCGACTCCACTCTTCCAGCCGACCGATCCCTACCGCCTCAACGCCAAAGCGGGTAGAGGCGAAGGACGTGATTCGGACCCGTTCCCCCGCCTCGTCCTCTTCAGAGAATCGGAAATGTCGAGGTGCTCCAGTCGGCACCTTATCCCAATCGTTGCGCAAGTACTCGAAGTCAAACTGCCCAGAGTAGTTGACGACGTCCCAGCCTGTCCACGTCGTTCGGATTGAGCGATGGGCACAGCGCCGTTGGTCCACGTCCAGGGGTTCATCTCCGGGTCCTATCGTCCCGTGAAACAGTCCCTCCGCTCCCGCGGACATCGCGAGTTCGCCCGCCTTCGCGGAGAGCGCCACTACCGGCGCGTCGAAGACTCGCTCAACCCCTCCCCTGATGTGGACCTCTCCACTGCGTTCATTCACATCGATCCCGCCCTCGAACACGCCTTCTCGGCCAGCGAAGTACGCTGTCATAGCGTAGAATCGGCAGTCCTGTAAGTTGAGCAGCGGCAGTTCCGCGACTTCTCGCCACTCCGCTACGTGTTCCAGCGGTTGTGGCTGTTCACCGGCGCCTCGCCAGAGCTTCTCCAGGACGCCGCGAAAACTAGGGTCTGCGAAAACCGTCTGCGCCTGGGCGTTGGTCAGCCAGTCGTTCCGCACGAACGCCAGTTGATACGCCGTTTCATAGTCCGGGAACTTCGCGCATATCTCGGCCACAAGGCTCTGGAGTGGCAGTACGCGAACCGCATGGTCACGCCCCACAACCCACAAATGACCGGCGTACACAAATGCGTCCAGTGCTTGCGTCGGCAGAACCAGGGAGACCACGTTCACAGCCGGCCTCCTTCCAACTTGCGCCGCACATGCTCGCTGATCACTCCCGCCCGCACCCAAGAGTCAATCACATCCGGACTTGGCTGTCGCTCAGAGCTTGAGACCGGAAATCCGTGCCAAGGGTCAGTGCTGTTCTGAGGATCAGGAAAGAACGCAAGCCGTTCCCCGCGGCGTCCGAGGATGGTCTTGCCGCCGAGCTCAATTGAGAAGAGCCCCCTTCCGTCCTTACAATGCCAGAAGGCTTCATCGGCTGGTAAGAACACTAGGTACTGATGTCCTTCCTTGACCGCCCAACGGCTCTTGCTGGGTCGCACCCGAGACGTACGACTGTGGTATGGGGACGGCTGATAGAAATGCCCTCGCGAAGTGGGGCCGTACCGTCCGTCGGCGTTCCGAGGCGGTGACAGAACGACCAACTTCCGTCCTGACTTGGTCACTGGCCTCCTTCGGACCTTCGAACCACCAAGAGAGAGCCACGTGGTCCGGCAACTCTACGGAACGGTGGTTCCGGGAAGTGCCTCCGTCGGCAAGAGTAGCAGAATCTCCAGGTTGGCATGCCAGGGTGTTCGCGACGGCTGAATCGGACGGCTGAGCGAACCTGAGCACCAGGAGATTCCACCGTCTTAAGGCATTCGCCTCGGGGCTTCAGCGTGATTCGAACACGATGTCGCCGCGGAGTTCGCCGATCGGCCGCCACTGATTCAGGCTGGGTTCAAAGTAGTACACGCTCCGGAACACGTTCCCGCCGACACTTCGGCGCTTCGGTTCGAAGCGTTCAGAAATGCGACGATACGCCTCGTTGAGGCTCTTGACCTCCACGCCTGACAACGCTGGTATCACGCAGCGGACAGGCCGCAGCGCAGCCTTCTTCGTGCCCCGGGACACCACGAACAACGGCTCCTGTAACAGAATCTCGACAAAGGCCCCCTGAACGCCCGAGTCGGGCACTGGTTCCTTGCGGCAGGCCGGAAGAAGCTCCGCTGGCACCTGAGGTCCGCTCACGCGACAGAGAAGCAGCGTGTCGGCGTCGAGGAGTTGCCTCTCGTGAGCCTGTGTGAGGCGCTCCCGATCCATGATCGACAGGACCGCGAACGCCGGGACCGACAGTTCGCCGATACAGTCCCCAAGTAGCGGAAAGGTGCCGGTTCCGAACTCGACGAGCTTGCCATTTTCAACGCTGACGGTAATGGCTACCGTGCGGGAGGCGAAGTCCGGCACCGGCGGCCCTTGGGACGCCAGGTGATCCTGCGGGGATGCGCGCGTCGGCTCGGGCGCAGGGTGCCAAGAGACGGGTAACCACTCGTTAGCCTGCTCCGAAAGGCGCCCGAAAAGCCGGTCAAACCCATCCGAGGCGTCGCCGGTCTGGTGTCGCGCCCAGGCCGCGTGCGAGTCCGCGATCACGATTGGGTATGAGTCGTCGTCGCTGTCGAGCCGACCATACAGACGGTTGAGTCTCGTGCCTTGGGGGCAGCCTCGAAGGGCAATCTGAGCCTGCCCCCTGCCGGCCCTCGTGACGTGGTCAACAACCGCCTGGGTCACTCGCGCCGCTTCGCTTCTTTCGACGCTCGCGAGAAGGAGTTGGCCCGACTCCAGCTGGCCGGCCTCAATCGTGCTACTGCTAGGGTCTGATGGGCGCCCAGCCCAGATGACACCTTCCAGCCGCACTTCGTCTTGGTCCACACGTCGCGTGAACGCCGGAGCGCCCCATGACTCGGGTATCACGGGCCCTCCAATGTAACCCGCCGCCGAGATGGCGGCGACGACGGCCTGAAGGTCGTCATGGCCGCTGACGTGAACAGGAGGGATGCCAAAGACGCCAAACAGTCGCCGCGCGTAGGGCGTCAAGTAAGTAGTGCGAGACTTGGACGGCAACGGTGGCAGGCCTGCCGCTTTCCATGTCAGCGTCGGATAGCATTCCAGCACCGCGTAGCCATCTGACTGACCGGTCCGGCTGTTGCCGCCGAGGAACGCTCCTGGCTTCTGCAGCAGTAGGGAGAACAGTTCGACGCAGAATTCAACCCACCTCCGTTGGCTCCCCGGATACGTCTGAGGACGGACGCCCGTTTTCGCCTGAGTCCGGCACTCATGCTCGCATCGGCGTCCCACTCCGGGTTCCCCGGCCGGCGTCTGCGGATCTCTCCAACCTTGCGGGCCGTCGAGTGCTACGGCGACGATTCCGTTACTGCGGACGAAGTCGTCGATTGCTCCAGCGAGACTCTCGGGACTCAGTCTGGTGTCCGGCCACTTTATGGCGGGGACCACAGCCGATGAGAAGCGAGGTGCTCCGATTTCGAACGTCAGCAGCGCGGAACCGTTGGCTGCCCAATTAGAGCTGGCGACATCGATCCCAAGTACTCGGACCATGTAGTTCCCCTGTCCTCACTCGCAGCGCTCCAACGCTTGCGTTACGAGCCGTGTGATTGCGAGAGATCGCCAGCCGACACGCGTGCTGCCAACCAGTCGATGACCTCCGCGACCTGTTCGGCGGTGGAGTCGCCGTCGATCTGGAACCTCCCCACTCCCTTGCTCATCGGAATCCGCCTTACGTCCGGGAATGCCGCTACGAACGCAGACGTCCAGTCAAGATCCCAGATGGTGACTCTGAGCTCACGGGTGGGGTGGACCCCATCCCCGTCCGGCCGGTCTGGCCTCACGTCCAGTCGCAGCACCTGCTTCCTCCGGCCAGCTGACTTGCGTTCAAAGCAAATCGACATGACCGCGTGCTTCGCGGCTCTAGCCTTGGCTGACACCCCCGGAATCTCAAAGAGTCTGACCAGCCTCTCCTTGACCGACGGGGGATAGGCGAAACTCCGAATTAGCCGGCTTTCTTCTGTCAACAGCCTGACTGCTGGCGGCGTATCCACCACTCGATCAGCGAGCCCCTTGTCGTGCAGTTCCCACATCCACCGGACGAGTGCCGACGTGATGAGTTCGGCCCGGCTCTCGCAGAATTTCCTGAAGGATTCCTTGGCACCCCGATCCCCACCCGCAAGGCGACATGCCTCTTCGAAGCTGTCCACAAGCGGGCCGAGCATGTGGGCGTCCAGTACAGCTGCATCCGGCTCGTCTCTGAGCTTGAGGGGAGACGGCCCGACGCCCAGCACATAGCCGTTCAAGCACCCAGACATGTAGGTCAGATTGCCGATCGCGTTGATCTCGTGTCGACCCGGACGGGATCCTTCCGAAAGGCCGTAGACCTTCTTCAGGAGGCTCACCGGAACGATGTGTTGTTTCTCCGGTCTTGCGCTCCTTTCGATTCGGGCCTCTGGCGGTTCTCCATCCCGTTTGGGCTGTGCTGCCGAAGACCAGGTGATCATCTCCTTGAGCTTGCTCGGTTCGTGGCCGAGGTTCTTCTCGTACGAGAAATCTCTCCCGCCCCGATGCCGAAGTAGCCAGTACAAGACGAGCGCGAAGCGGTCTGTCAGCGACTGCGCTCTGCTGATGCCAGCGCGGACGGCTGTTTCGATGCGAGCCGGCCTCAACGCGTCAGCTTGATCGATGACCGAAAGAGCAGACTCGACGTCGTTCGCCTTCCCGATCTCCTCGCAGAGGTCGAGTAGGTCCTTCTTCGGCAAGTTGGCCACGGTCAGGCGAAGCACGGCCGACGAGATCCAGTTCCTGGCCGATGAGGCAATCACCGGGAATCGCGTCAGCAACTGGAAGACCGGCCACAACGATGCGGTGTCCGGTAGGAAACGCAGATCGTCGCAATGAAGGGTTTCTCCCTCGAGAAGCTCCCTTACCTGCCCGAGGATGCGTCGGGTGCTATCAAGGATCTCGCCGAGATCCTCCTGACGGGCGGTCGTCAGCACATCCCGTTCCGCAGCCTTGAACGAGAGGCTTGACGAGCCGAGGGACTCCCCGCGATGGTAGGCCAGTCCGAGCACGAAGACCCGCATGAACAGCTTGAAACCGAACCTGCTTTCTCGCTGTCGCTCGAGCAGGTCGTCTCGTTGGCCGACCGAGATCTCCGACGCCGAGACCGACGAGAAGAAGGCCTCAATCTCACGACCTGTGCCGTGATATGCCGCGGCCAGATTTGCGAAGGCCTTCTCTTCAGGCTCTACACGTATGCCGCCGCTGTTGATGCGGTTATAGATGTCGACGACGTGCGCCAGCGTCCGCTCGGCCGGCAGGATGGACACGTGAAAGGCCTCGCGAGTCAACATGCTGCGAAGGCGGCTGGCAACATCTTCGTTGCCAAGCACCGCTCTGATGGCGTCCGCACCCGGGGCGCTGGCGTCGTCCAGAAACCGCGAGACCTGGGCGTCCGTGTTTTCGACAAACCACCGCAGAGGCAGCAGCGCCTTCTGGCCAGGTTGGGGTCGCACGCTGGCCCCTTGGCCCAATAGCGGGTTCTTGGCCAGCCGAAACAACCTGAATCTCTCTCCGCCTGGGAACGTCTCCTTGAAGGCGTCGAGTCTCGACAGGTTCAGGCACCAGCATCTGTCGACCTCACCATCGCCCGGCTCGTCAGATGAGGTGTCGGGTTCTAGTTCATCATCCTGGGCTATGGCTTCGTTCAACGCCGCATCGTCGGCGGCTGCATCATCGCCCCAGGCTCCAAAGAGACTGCGGATGCGTTGCTGTCCATCGATGATGAGGCACTCCGGTCCGACGTCCGGCGCGCCCAACCCCCGGCCTTGCACATGGATGTCCGTGGGCGTCCAGAAGATGATCGAGCCGCACGGCGTGTGCCAGAACAGCGATTCTAGGAGGAGCGCCACCGACTCCGGGTCCCACACCAGGCCGCGCTGGAAATGTGGGATCCCAAGCCGGTTGTGCCACTCGATGAGTGTCTTGGGTGAGGTCGCCCCTTCGGTGATTGGTGTCGGCATCTGGTAACGTTCCTTCTCGACAGTCGCCGTCAGCAACCACAAAGTCGTGGCGCCTGTGGTTGGTGACGACGGTCGACGTCCCTACGCTGGGATCCGTGCCGAGTACCGCTTCCGCAGCGCCGCCACATGCTCTCCCAGCCAGGCCGGCTTGCGGAGCCGAGACCACCCCGCCCACAGTTCCAGGTAGCTGATCCAGCGGAACGCCACCCGGTCACCAGCAACGGCGGCGGCGAACTGCTCGAGTTCCTCGCGGTGCTGGACGCACGGGCCGACTTCAGTCCAATTCTCCGGTTCCCAGAACACGTAGCCCAGCGTAATCGCGCATGGCGCCCCGGCAGCCGGAAAGGTATGCGCCAGGCCCATGTAGTGCTTGATCAACTGGGCAGCGTCGAGCCGAACGTACTTCTGTGGTTCGGCGCGAAGGGAATGTAGTTCCCGGAACCACGGACTACTGCGCCGGGCGTCCTTGTTGGCCTGATCGCCGACCAAGTCGTAGGCATCAGCGAATACGGCGGTGTGGTCGGCGAAGTACTCCAGGCACTTGGACTCGATGCCAACGACGTGGTGATGACCAGCCAGGAGCACATCCATGGTCGGTGGGGTGCCGATGCCATTCTTGCAGCGAGCCTCGAACCGCAAGGACTCGAACCCGCCAGCGCCGAACATCGAGAGTTCCTTCGCATGACGCTTCCACAAGGCGTAACTATTGACGGCGAGCGCGGCCGAGGAATGCACGGCGCAGAACTTCGGGAGGCCCCCAGCTTCCCGCGCCATGAGTTCGGATCCGCCCGCACCGTCGAAATCGGCCTCAAACAGTCCCAGGCCGATGCCGGGTAGCAAGTTGTCTTCAATGCGTGGGACGTACCCTTGCGGGTTGAGGGCGGTTGCCGAGGTCCGGGTGAACGCGCCCCTCAATGCTGTCGCTGCCTGTCCGCGAAGTGACTCTGTCATCGACTGTCCTCTCCTGAGCGTCGGAGGGGATACTACCGCGTATCCGCCTCCACATTGCACACCAGTCGGCCGATTCGGTCATGGGCCAAGGACGCTGCGGAAGGCCTGCCTGTGTGTCGGGACTTTCGGGATCTCCCGGCAACGGATTGAACGCTGGAGGCCCGATGCGGCACTCCCCGAGCACAGGGTCTTCCTGATCGTCGTCGCACTGCCAGTACCTACAGGCTGAACAGCGGCGGGAAGCCCTCGGCGCAAATCGAAACAGGTTCATCACCCAACATTGGCGCACCGATGTGACAGCGGAGGACACACCGGTGCATCGGGGCCAGGTGAACCTGGCCGGGAAGCACAATGAACAGCTTACGAAGCCCACGGTCGCGATCACTGGTCCGAGGACTCGAGCCGTCGTGACCGGCAGTTCAACGGGGCGGCGAGCCGCCGTGTGATACGTACCGGACGCGGTGGTCTTGACCTGCGTGCAACAATCGTCCGACGGCGACCGGTTCTTGACGATGCTGCACCAGGTAGGCGACAATGCTTCGGGTGGCGAAGATAATACGAATGCCATAGGTTGTCGCCGGATCCTCGAAACAATCGTGCTGCAGAACAACCGCCACCACAGGCGGATTCGCGACCGAGAGCGGGAACCCGCGGCACACGATCCTGCCGGGAACTGCCGCGCTGGAGAGGGTGAGCATGAGCATGAAGAAGACGTCGTCGGGAGGGGCTCACCGTTTCGGCGGCAACTGGACCTCCACGAAGCTCGACGTGCTCGCAAAGTACCTCAGCAGCTATACGAAGGCGCTCAAGGACCAGCCATCAACTGCGCGACCATTCCGAAAGGGATACATTGATGCGTTCGCCGGCACTGGTTATCGCACTCAACGCGAGGTCGGCGGCGACGCGAAAATGCTGCTCTTCCCTGATCTCGCGGACAGCGCGCCCCAGGAGTTCTTGGACGGCTCAGCACGCCTCGCGCTCAAGACCGAACCGAGGTTCGATCGGTATGTCTTCGTAGAAAGGAACCCGGAGCGGTGCGCGCAGCTCGAGGCGCTGAAGGAGGACTTCCCTCATCTGGCACGCGACATATCGGTCTCCCAGGGCGAAGCGAATGAGGAAATCCAGAAGTTGTGCGAAAAGGACTGGAGGTCCCACCGCGCGGTGCTGTTCCTCGATCCCTACGGCATGCAGGTCGAATGGAAGACCATAGAGGCCATCGCATCAACCAGGGCCATCGACCTGTGGGTGCTCTTTCCGCTGGGGATCGGGGTCAACCGACTTCTGACACGGTCCGGCCAGATCCCCGACTCTTGGAGACATCGTCTGGACACGCTCCTCGGTACAGCCGACTGGTATGACGAGTTCTATCGGGTGGAGAGCGAGACAACGTTGTTCGGAGACAACGAGGATCGCCTCGTGAAGGCGAGTACGGACACGATCGGGAGGTACTTCAACGCTAGGCTCAAGACCGTGTTCGCGGACGTCGCCCCCGAACCCAAGGTGCTCCGCAATTCAACCAACTGCCCTCTCTATTTGCTCTGCTTCGCGGTCGGCAACACGGCTGGGGCACCGATCGCGTTGCGCATCGCAAACCACTTGCTGGGCAAGGTGCAGTGATGGCTCTCGGATCAAGCATCGAATGGACCAAGTCTACGTGGAATCCGGTGACCGGCTGCAGCAAGGTGAGCCCCGGGTGCAAGCACTGCTACGCAGAGCGGATGGCAGAACGACTGCAGGCGATGGGCCAGCCGAACTACCGAAATGGATTCACGCTCGCCCTGCAGCCGCAATCCCTCGAACTGCCTCTGCATTGGAAGAAACCGCAGACGATTTTCGTCAACTCCATGAGTGATCTTCTCCACGAAGACGTTCCGCTCGAGTATGTCCAGAGCGTCTTCGACGTCATGCGACGCGCGCACTGGCATCAATTCCAGATCCTCACCAAGCGCTCCGGGCGTCTGGCCGCGGTCACGAGTCAGCTCACATGGACTCCCAACATCTGGATGGGCGTGAGCGTCGAGAGCGCCGCGTACTTGAGACGGATCGACGATCTTCGTACGACAGGTGCGCACGTGAGGTTCTTGTCTCTCGAACCACTACTTGGACCGCTTGACAAGATTGACCTTCGCGGCATCGACTGGGTGATCGTCGGTGGAGAGTCAGGTCCCAAGTCGCGTCCGATGGAGGCTGCCTGGGTGATCGACATTCGGGACCAGTGTCGGCGGGCCGGCGTCCCGTTCTTTTTCAAGCAGTGGGGCGGGCGCAACAAGAAGCAAGCCGGCCGGCTGCTTGATGGTAGAACGTGGGACGGCATGCCCATGAGCGTCGTTCGAGGATCCGGGCGTCCCGGATTGAGTGATCGGCCGGCAGAACCAGCCAACCTGACACTCTAGAATCGGTAGATGCAGTTGCGTCCTCAAGGGCGGAGAAGCACACGAACCGGTCGTCGGGTCTGCTACATTCGGAGCATCTGCGCCGAGTTGTGCATGCCAGGTGAATGGTGATGAATGCGGACGCCTTGGAAGCCCGAATCAAGGCCTCGCTGGGCACGCGCGAACTCAATCTGAGACGTGCCCGGTATCTCCCCTCCAGGCCGAATCGTGTCCACGTGTGGCGCGTAAGCCGAGGCTCGCCGGTCGGACTGAAGCCGACACCACCTTCGAAGCGACCATTCCACGGAGGTGCCCACCAACATCAATATGAGGACACCTGGGACAACACGGGCCCCGGAAGGCACGAATGGCTGAAGCCGACCAGCTATTGCGCTTTCTGAATCCGGAGGGATCAGACTACACACGCGAGCACGGTCAGGCGGTAGCAGCCACCTTCCGACCGAAACGGGTCCTCAAACGGGCGGCCCTTCTGTTCGAGCGCGGACTTAATCGCGCGAGTGAGTTTCATCTTGGCAGAACGTGCGGCTTGGTCACCGTCCCTGCGCCCTTCAGAGAGTTCCTTCGCTAGTTCCTCTTTCGACACCGATGCTGGAGCCCTCCTGGCCAGCAGTTCCGCGAACCGGAACTGGTGCGTGCCGGGTGTCAGGTCCGGCACCTCGATGCTGTCAAACCAGATCGCTCCGCGGCGTGTGTCCACAATCAATCGCGCCTCTTCCGGTGCAATGAGCACGGCCGGCAATTTGTCACTGAGATTCAATTTGGTTGCGATGGCGCGTACAAGCGCGTTTCTCGCAGGCATCGGATTGTCCAGAATTACGCACGGAACTCCCGATACCTCGTCGCCATTGGCCGGTAGCACGATGACGGCGCGCGCCCCAGCAGAGCGCCCATTGACCACTGCCGCTGCATTGGGGGGCGGCTGCCGCAGCGCGTACGTGACTCTGAAATCGAAGCCACCCACCGTCAGCACCCCGAGGTCGAGCAGACCGTGTTCGGACTGTCTCTCCACCCCGCCGGCTAGGCCTAGGGCGCTGCGAATGTGAGTCTGGAACGCTGGCACGTCAAGTTCCAGGCCATCGAGGCTCGTGGCGCTGAGTGATCGCGACGGAATCTCGGGCGCCTGACTGACACCAAAGTACTCGCCGGCCGATACAGGCGCTGCCTGTAGCACGCTGCCCGCGCCCGGATGTTCAGGGGCGGCGATCGCATCTAACAGAGTCTTCTTCAGAACGGCACCCTTCACGAGCGCGTCAGTCTCAGCGCCGAATAGCTCCCGCCAGGTGCTGATCGGATGGCGCCACGGGTACAGAGACCACAGATCAACCGCGCGCGCTTCCGTGCGTGCGTTGCGGATCCCGATGGCGTCCAGCACCTCGTTCACGACGATTTCGTGCTGCACCTGATTGACTTCAATCCGGCTGGGCGCGCGGACGTTGACGATTAGCGGACGGGCGCTCTTGCCGGCAACCTCCATCTTGAGCTTGGCCTGGAGCAGCGTTCCTTCGGCGAGATTGAGATTGAGCTCTTCGATAGTGTCGAAACAATCAGAGGCCTGGATTGTCACGCGCTGCCCGTCACCCCGTTCCCACAGGCACTGCGTCATCCAGACCCGGCCTACTCCGAACACGCGGTGGCGCTGAAGCGCCTTGCGACCTTCGTCCTGGAGTATGCGGAGGCTGCAGACCGGATCACCATAGAAGAAAGTGTCATCGTTGAACAGGACACGGCCGAATACCTTGCGGTACACCTCCACCATCGAGGCCGCCCGCGCCGTGATGCGTAGGCGTCCGACACCGGCTTCATAGCGCACGAGATCGGCGTGAACCGGTCGGTACTTGATGGTCGCACGCGCGTTGGCGCCGTCGATGATGGCCAGCGGGGTCCTCGTGTGGTGGCTGCGCATGATCTGAAACCGGGAGGTCCCGTCGTCGTCGTCAAACACGCGGACCTGAACGTAGTCGCCCAGATCGGACTGCTTGCAGTATTCACGAACGGATTCCTCAAGCGCCTCGTCTTTGTCCCGGGGATCGCACAGACGTTGCGCCTGCTTGCCGACGAAATCGTTGAAGCGGCGGTGCTCGCCTTCCTGGATCTGGACCTGCGCCCGGGAGAACACTTCGGCGAGGGCCCCATCGTCGCGCTGCTTCAGAAAGAGACGCAACGCCAACTCCTGTTCGCCGGCGTCGTGCGGCAAGGCATCGAGCGGCACGTGGCGATCGCTCATCACCGCGTTGATCGTTTCGCGCCCCTGCGGCGTTCCCAGCTTGTTCAATGTCTCGATGGCCAGCAGCAGCTCGCCGTCCAGGGCGTCGCGCTGAAACGCGACAACGATGTCATCGTGCGTGAACGCCGTTCGCTTCGGCGCGATCGACACGGGCCAGCCCACGGCGTCGAACAACTCCGTCCAGAGCGGGATGGGCACGCCCTCCAGGACGACGGAGTCTATGTAAGCGAGCGGGATCTGCATGTTGTCAGCCTAACCCTAGCCCTACTGGTTAGGATTGGCAAGAACGGCCGAACAAATCGAGCAACCTCGTGCCCCGACCAGCCGGTTTCGCCGCACGCCCCCACCTTCGAAGTCGATCGCCAGCCGCAGCGGCGGGTCGCATGCTCCGGCGAACCCGGTCACCGCTCTCAAGAACTCGACCACCGCCATACCGGCGACCTGGGTATTGAACGCAATGACGCTCGGTTGCGGTACGTCGGCGCCGGAGATGTAGCCCTCCGCCGCTTCGCGCGCCCGCTCTTCCGGGGAGAGCGCTTCGATGCGGATGCGGTTGGGATCGATATGTCCCCAGCAGGCCAGACACGGGCGCCCAGGCCCGGCGACGACCACCCGGCCACCGCTGCCAACAACGCGCCCGCCGTCACCGACGCGAAAGGCGCTGCCCATGTCGAACAGCAGGGTCGCCTTTTCATAAGCGAGGCGATTCAGCAGCGCCCGCGGCGCATGCCGGTCGAGACAGGAAAAAACAGCGTCACAGCCTGCAAGCACGCTCACGGGAATGTCGGCCCCGAGACGACCGCGGATGGCGTTAACTGTGGTGCCCAGCCCCGCGTTCTCGGCGTAGCGGGCCAAAACGTCGACTTTCCACGTGACGTCCGCATCACAGGTCGTCGCGCCGATGATCCGGCTCACATTCGAGCACTCGACGGTTTCTCCGTCGACCACGGTGATTTCGCCGACGCCGAGGTGAACAAGCTGCGCGAAGGTCACCGAGCCGGTGCCGCCCGCTCCGCACACGGCGACGTGCAGTCGGCTGAGAATCTTCTGCCCGTGCTCGCCGAGGGCTAGGCGCTGCCGATCAAACCACTCATGAGCACCGTCGCGAAGCCCGCCGGCAATGACCCTCAGTGTCCTACCGACGATCTGGACGTCGATGCCGTGCCATGCATCAGGCTGCCGCCACGCGCGGGCGGTCGGAATCCGGCTGTCTCCGGCCACTACGAGCGACCCGTGCGGGCCGTCGGTCTGGGCGAACAGCGATGGCATCAGGACGCTGTTACCGATCTCGTCCGCCTCGGAGAACCAGGGTTCCCGTGTTCCGGGATGCGTGTGGATCGTGAAGATGGACAGGCCCCGGTCGCGCGCGGGACGCACGAGGCGGTTTAAGGCGACCGGGTCAACCCGGATCTGGTCGGGCCGTCTGATCGCGTAACCCGCATCGGGAACGGTTGCGAGCTGCCGCGCGAGCAGCACGTCAGGCCCGACGCGTTCGGCCAGGATGATGCCGGCGGTCTCGACGTCCTCTCGCGCACACAGCGTGTCGACGAATGGATCCCACTCTGATTCCAAGAGCCTCAGTCTCATGGCGTGCTCCTAGTCCATCCGCAAGAAGCGGCCGCTAACGCAGCGCATGAAATCCCCAAGGGTGCTGACGCCCGGCTTCCAGGCGCCGGCGGCGAGGTGCCACGAGAAGCGCTGCCACTCCTTGCCGAGTAGCGACTCCATGCAGGTCGCGCGCGGCAGGCTGCCCTGCACGGTCTTGACGGTCGGAGACACCCAGAACATGTCCGGCTGCGCGTCGGGAAACCCGGGAGGGAGCTTGATCAGGAGGTCGACCGCCCCGGGCTGGAATCCCACGGGCAGGGCGTAGCCGGAGATGACGAGGAACGACCATCCACCTGGCTGGGAGTGGATGGTCGCCCGCGACTCGTCGACGCCGGCAGCCTGAAGCTGCTGCGTGTCGAGGCCATAGTCGGCCGGCGGTTGGCTGTGCAGGTGGTCGCCGTTCTTCAGCGTGACCGTCGCCTCGTTTGCGATGACCTGGTCCTCCCCGTGGGCCTGCAGGAAGAGCACGTCCTCCACCCTGATGCTCGCGAGCCGCTTCAAGCTCGCGCCTGTCTGCACCGGGTTGTCGAGTTCGTACTTCACCTTGTTGATAAACACGTGGATCGGATGCGGATTGGCCATGGTGCCGTCACTCCCTGTCGATGGTTTCGTCTGCCCGGCGGCTTCATGCCGCCTATGGTTCGAGAATAGGGAGTTGGGGCGCGAAGATCTGTATCCGCGTTGTTGCTTCAGGGAACGTCTCGAGAGAACAACGGCGCAACAACGGCGACGTCCGGCTCGCGCCGGCGGTCCGCCGAAGTGTATCCACACCAGACTGCACTCGTCGCAGACATGGCCCATACGGCGTGGTTCGCGACGGGCGCGCGGCGCCATCTGAAGATGCTGTCGGGGACTCCTCCCGTACCGGCGGAGTGTGCTGCTGACAACTCGAGACGTTGGCCTGGCGCTATGATCACGGGGCATTCGGGGCCGGGGATCGTGATCTCGATCCGTCCCAGCCGGTCATCGCGCTCCTGACTCGTGCCGGCCGAAGACCATGGTCTGCAGTCAGAAGGGCCTGTCGTCGTGTGCCATCGCAAAGAGGCGATAGTTACGAGGGGCGCCTATTCCGAAAGAACGGTCGCCGACTTCATCGTGAAGGTCCGCTCAAACAGGTTGCTCGCCGCACAGAAGACCAACTCTGCTCCAGGCACAGGGTTCTGCGAGAGGTGCGTGTCCATCTCCGCGAAGTACTCCGGCTGATAGTCCCCCACCCAGTCATCGAAATGCACGACCATGAACACGATCCGCTGTGCCTTGCGCTCGGGATCGACGGCATCGAGCTGTTCGACGGCCTCCTTGAGCGTAGAACCGAGCTTGTTCAGAAAGCCGTTATCCAGGTGGGCCTTCGTGGAGACGGCCGAGATCTCACCGGCGTGGACGCGCTGGCGCCTCTCCGCTTCGCCTTTCGAGATATTGAGGGTCTTCACTTCGCAAAGAACGGGGCTTTCGTCCTTCGTCGCCTGCAAGTCCGGCGTCTTGTCCTCGGCTCTCTGGATGAACCGCACCTCGGAACAACCCGTGCTGACGAGGTACCCGAAAGCACGAGCCTCACTAAAGATGTCAAAGAGCATGCGCCAGCCGCGGCCCAGGTCGCGCTCTTGCAGAACAACGGCCGCTCGCGATTTCAGATCGAGCCAGCTTTCGTCATCCAGAACAGCAAGCTGTCGTTCGAGCTTCTCAAAGGCGGCGCGCTTGCTCTTGATGGTGCCGAGACCGTCTTCTAGATTCTGAGGCCACGCATCCGGATCTGACGTAGTCGCCAGATCCTTCAGTTCGTAGATGCGCGGGAGCAGCTTCCGGTATTCGGCCTGTTTGCGCGGGCCGGTAATTCCGGCGGTCGGAGCTGTAGCCATGTCGGCCGAACGCGGCACAGCCAGCCACGTCCGCATGCTGGCCCTGTTCGTACACGCCCGGTCGCAGTACCGACGCTTGCCGGTGGCTAGGAATACCCTGTCGCAATTCGGGCAGCGGCCGACGATGGTGTTTGGAACTTGTGTCAGGGCGGATGCCAGCAGGAACATGAACGTGTCCCTCACGGTACCCGTGACAGAAAGTACACTCCGATCCCGATACGGCAGCAACATCAGGCGTAGCGTGCCGAGGTTCATCCGCGCGAGCGTCCGACTCGCTTTCGGAACGCACACAGTCTTGAGGACTGCGGCAACGTCCTCCTGGAGGCTCCTGAATTCGGCGACCGCGTAGGCGGCAGGGGCCAGCCCGTCGAATGGCCAATGTACAAGGTGCCCCACCCGCACCCCAACCACGCGCGGGCCCTCACGTCCGAGGGCCGTCGACAGTCCTTCCCGCAGCCGCATGACTTCCGACGGCTTACAGTCGGCGAGATTGGTCCGGGCGAGGTTGATTGCGAACGCCACGACGATCGTCGCGGAGTCTTGCTGGCGAGGTTTCCGGAGACGGGGTGCGGGAGTCATGACAAGTCCATCCTAGCAGAATCTATTATTGACGATAAAAGCTTTTGACATTCATAATCGCTTTGCCATATAGTCTCACCCGACACGCGGGGCGCCGATAGGCGTCCGGCCAGCCCGATCAGGAAAAACCGAAGGGCCGGTTTCGAGAATTCTCTCGAGCTGGCCCTTTTTCTTTTCCCGGGCCACGGGGCTGCAGGATGGGCTGGTGGCCGTGGGCCCGGGATGGTCCAAGGAGGTACGTATGCCAAAGCAGCGCGTAAGAACTCCGAAGAACCTCGCCGACTTGGCCCTGGACAGCCAGAACGCCAATCGCGGAACGCCACGCGGCCGCGGCCTCCTGGCGAACTCACTACGCGAGTACGGCGCTGGGCGCTCCATCCTCGCCGACCGGCTCGGCCGGGTCATCGCAGGCAACAAGACAGTTGAACAGGCCCGCGCTCTCGGCATCCCGATCACCGTCGTCCCCACGAACGGCGGCACGCTGGTCGTCGTCCAGCGCACGGATCTCGACCTGGACGCGGACCCGCGCGCCAGGGCGCTCGCCATCGCCGACAACCGAATCGCCGAGCTCGACCTCGATTGGGATCCCGCCCTCCTGGAGCAGCTCCGCGCCGAAGGGCTGAGGATGGAAGCCTGGTGGACCGACACCGAGTGGCAGACGCTTCTCGGGGCAGGACTCGCTTCGGCACCTGGCGAGGATCAGGTCCTGGCCCCCGGGCCAACCAACATCAAACGCGGCGACTACTTCGCTCTGGGTCGCCACAGAATCCTCTGCGGCGATGCAACCGACGCGGCGGACGTCACACGGTTGCTCGGCGAAGTCGCGCCCACGCTGATGGCCACGGACCCACCGTACGGGGTTTCCTACGACCCGACCTGGCGACACCGCGCGCTCCCCAGGCAGCGGACGGCCGTCGGCGCCGTCGCCAACGACAACGAGGCCGCGTGGCCGGA
>CAYTJW010000038.1:0-17126 GCA_964438135.1 uncultured Thermoanaerobaculia bacterium | reverse complement strand
TGCGCAGGGCGTCCTCTTGCCATGCCAACAGAGTATCACATTAGGCAATGAACTTTCGGGATGTCGTACTAGGTCCAACCCAGCGACCAGACCGGCCGGCCAAGACCGCATTCGAGGCTCCCCGCCGCGATCAGAGCGAACAGCCCGAAGACAATGCGACCGCCACCGGCCACCCCATCCCGCAGCATTGCTCTACCAGTAGAGAGACCGCTGCTACCGGCCTCGCATTATGCGTCTCTGGAGGCCTCTGAGCTTCGCAATCGGGATGACGGCATGGCTGTAGTAGGGCACGGCAACGGCGCGAAGAAGGAACTCCTCCTTGAAGTGGGTGAGGCCATGGGGCTCGCCATCGGCTCCGCCGTTCACAACCCGCTTGCACGCCGCGCACCGCGAAGCCATGCTGAGAACCTCGAAATAGAGCGCGTCAACGGGGCGGTATTGTAGGAAGTCGCCGTGGCTCTTGACCGCGCCGAACATCCAGGAATCCTCGACCCTAATGAGATTGACGTAGGCCGCCAGTACAGCCCCCACGTAGGCACCCACAAACCAATGCCCCGGGTGGTCGAAGAGGCTCAGAGTATCCTGGCGCCACCGCGCCGCACGCGCCTCGTAGTACTCCGCCGGCAAGAAGGTGCCGCGCGTCCTCTTCCCTTCGAACCTCTTGGCCTGAGATATGTTGATCATCCTCATCTGCTCGAGAGTCGCATCCGAGCGCTCAAGATCCTCCAGGCGGCAGTTCCGGTTGCCCATGCGGACCTGGTTGCGCCTCTTACCCCCCAGTCGGTCGAGAGAGAAGTCCCTGAGCTCTTCGCCCTGTAGAATGTTGTACCGGAGCCAACGGGTGCCCTGGCCGGCCGCTGGGACCTGATGAGAATACCCCAACAGCGCCTTCAAGGGGTGCGGTCTTGCGGCGCGCGGCGGGAAAGAACGGAACTCGTGCACTGGCTTGTAGTAGAACGGCCCGGCTCTAGCCCACCACACTCCTTGGTGGAAATGGACCTTCCTGCCCAGTCGCCCTTCGGCCTCGGCGTGAGTCTCCTCAGTGATCAAGCTGCCCCCACACGCCACTCACACCCAACTTCCCCGGATGGCCTACCAGAAGGACGAGGGGTCGTAGTCAAGAGGCGCCCCGCTCACCCCAGCCCTCGACTCCTCTCACCGAACACGATCGCCGACCTCACCTCCGCCAGTCCCGGGACTCGTGGCTGCCCGGTTTCACCGTTTCTCGCCCGTTCGGTTGAGTGCTCAAGCTTCAAGTCGGGCCGGTGCCTGGTACGGTGAAGAGGCCCGTCGATGATGGACAGCTGCCCGCGCTCGAAGGCACGATCGACGCCGGCCTCGGCGAGGCCGGGATCGTGGAGGGCGCCGCCCCACCGGGTGATGGGGACCATGTCGTCGCCAGCCGCCATTGAGATCACCTCATTGTGGGCTGTGCCTACGGGCCGGGGCCCAAGCCGGTTCCGGCTTCGTTCGGTGGATGACGCGGAGCCATCGACCTAGCAGGCCCGAACGCAGGTCGCCGGCACGCCACCCACGAATGCACCCCACCCATCCCTGCGTGAAAAAGAGAGAAGCCCCACCATTTCGGCGGCCCAGCGGGAGTGGTACCGGCGGTAGTACTCCGCCCGCCCCGGCCCCAGCCTTCCGTGCGGTGCTGCCGTTTCTTTGCTTGAGATCCGCCAGGGCCGGTTCGATCTCCGGGACTCTCCTCACCTGGAAACGCCTCGAGGCCTTCCGGATGTGGTTGCTTGCGTGCTGGGAGGCGGTGTTCTCGATCGTGTCGACCGTCCTATCTCGGCGATCGATCTCCGTGAGGTAGCTGCGGGAGTTGGCCTGCGCCGACCAGGAGCGAGTAGCCTGGAATCGACTTGCAGTGGTCCGGTCGGTGGGCGCCGCAGGCCAGCTCCTGAAACGGGACAGCCGGCTTGCAGCCTTCGCTGGGGCGCACCACCCACCAGACACCTATGGGATGGTGGGTCGGTTCCCCGGGGATTCTCTGCTGCTCCACGCATTGCGAATGGTCCTTCGTCCCGCCTCGACGCCTCTCCATGCCCGGGCCCAAGTCAGCCCAGGCCGACCACGAGCGGGCACTTCCCCCTGTGGGTGGTGCTGAGCTGGGCCACTTCAACCGCCCGCACCACGACCTCCGGCCCCAGGCGGGCTCCAATCTCGCCTCGGATCTCGTCGACATCCAGCTCGGCACCGGGTTGAGCCACTTCGTAGTGGAGCTCGATCTCGTCCAACGTCAGCTGCCGCAACTGGAAACGGCGCACACCTCTCTGCTCACGGAATCTCACCGCGAAGAAGGTCTCACTCAGCGTCTCGCCGGCCCTGTTGCGGAGGACACCCTGAGTGCGACCTAGGAGTTCCTTCAGGATCGTCAGACTCCTCCCACACTGGCATCGCTCGTTCGAGAGCACGCCGCGGTCGCCCAACTCGTACCTAACCAGGGGCATCGCGGTGTTGTCGAGGTCCGTGACCACGATTCTCCCCGGGCTCCCGATCACAGGTTGCCCGGCCTCATCTAACGTCTCGACAATGACGTGCTCGTCGGTCACGTGTCTGACGCCGTACTCACACTCGAACGCCAGCGAACCCACCTCGTTCGAGCCGTAGTACTCGACCACCCGCGCGCCGAACCGGGACTCGAGCTCGGACCTTTGACGAGGGTAGAGCATCTCCCCCGTCGTGACGACGCAGCCGACCAGACCTGGCTCGAGGCACACCGCCTCCCCCAGCCGGCACAGGTCCGTGACGAACCCATCTAGATAGCGGGGGCGCACCTGTCTGATGAGGTCCTCGATCCGCATTCGCTTCTCAGGGGAGGCACAGAAGGCCTCGACTTTCCACTTGCGCGTGATGCGCATTCGCAGCCGGCCGTACCACGAGGCGCCCGCCAACCGGACCAGGATGCCCCGGTCCCACGGCAGTATTCCCGACCACCCCAACCCCCTCCAGCGTGCGGCCTCTGAGACGGCGACGCAACGGTGGTCCCTCCAGACCTCTATGGGGTCTCCGGTGGTGCCCCCAGTCGTCGTACACTGGGCCAGCCATCCCCTTGACGGCGCGGTTCGGAAGGAGCCCGGGGACCGCCGGATGTCGGCCTTCCTCAGGATCGGCCACCTTGACAACCGACCCCGGGGGCTGGCGTCAACACTCCTCCCAACCGGCGCCGCACCTTCGTAATGCCTGGTGGAGGACGTGGCGACCGTCAGAAGCCGATCGAGTTTCCTCGTCTGCAGCGCCTCGATGGCATGACGCCCCCACCACTGGCTTTCTTGCAGGCGGTTGAACTGGACACCTGTACCGAAGCCGGAGCGAGGCTCAACCAACGGCAGGAACAGAACGGCTCGGAGCGCCTGCAACCTATCGCGAGCGCTGCGCATCGGACCGTCTGCGAACTCCTCCCCCATTCCCATTGCGCCACCTTCCTGCACGCTTCTCTGTCCGGGAGCGTGCACCCATCACGGCGCGGGAAAGGCGGGCAACGCTCGCCGGCGTTGAAGGACCGCGCGCCTTCTCGCTCATCGTTCCTCGCAGCGGCAGGAGGGACCCTGGGTGACCGGGACACTCCTCCCGGCTGCCGGTTGGCACCAGCTCCCGGGTGGGGGTCGCATCGATCAAGCGCGGCGATGCGGATCCCGTTACGCCGGTGTGGGCCCCTGCTGGTGGGTCGTTGCGCTGTGCCCTACGATCCCACCTGGCCGGTTCACCCGTCAAGGACCGCCGAGCGGATGGGAACATCGGCTGGTGTTCTTGCACCCATGCGGGCAGTTCCCCTCGCACAGCACCACGCTCGATCGGCCTTGTGCGCCGGGCGAGCCTGACGGGTCGTCTGATTGCTGGGGCTAGCCCGAGCCACCCTCGCCTAGACCCATGTGGTGCATGTACTTCCGCACGCCGACAGACGCATCGAACTCCATCGCCCTGCCGGCGAGGGTCTCTCGGTCGGGTCTGTTGCCCAGGAAGTACGCCACATGGGCGACCAATGCCTCGATGTCCCCCACGGCGAACACGCGCCCGTACTGATCCCCATCGAATATCCGGCGCCACCCGCAGGCGAGGTCCGTTGCTACGACTGGAACACCCAAAGCCAGGGCCTCCACGATCACCATGCCAAAGCCCTCGAACTCACTCGCCAGAACAAACACATCTGCGGACCTCAGGATCGGGTACGGGTTCTGGAGTCTCCCGGTCAGCATTGCCGAACCCTCGAGGCCCTTTTCTTGGATCAACGCCTCCAGCGCGCCTCTCTCCGGGCCTTCCCCCACGATCACGAGCGACACCGGCCAACCTCGCGCTCTCAAGCGCTCCAGCGCCAGCACAACATCCTGCACTCTCTTCTCGCGATCCAGCCGAGCCACAGTGACGATTCTCCTCTCGCCCTGGGCGGGCGGGGCGACACATGCTTCCTCCAGCGACCCTTCCCGGACATTCTGGATGTCCACGGGGTTATCGATGACGACCAACGCGCCGCGTCGCCCCACCAGGCGGTTGGCCGACAACGAGTCACGTGTGCCCTCAGAGTTGGCGATGAGGAGGTCCGCTCTCCTGTAGGAGTAGGTGTACAGGCACCTGAAAGCGACCCGCTTGAGCAGACTCGTCTGCCGCAGGGACTCCGCGAAATTGCTCGCGGCCTCTCGAATGACCAGCCGCGCGGTGCTGCCGCTCAGCAAGTGAGCCAGGCTCAGCAGCGAGGATGTCGTCCGCTCGGTCGCCATGACCACGCTGTACCGGTCCCTCTCCAGGTTCCTCCTCAGGCGCCCGAGCCGCGCCACGAGGCCGCCAGTCATCCGCTCAACCCGGACTGCGGGCGCGAGTCTGCGAAGCAGCGCACCCTCCCCGCTGGTGATCAGCGTCACGTCCACGCCTTCGGCAACGAAGCCGTTGCACAGGTTGGTTATGACCCACTCGGCACCCCCGAGTGACATGTCGAAGTGGACGAACAGGGCGCTGCGCAGGCCCCCAGCTCGGCCGCCCACCTCCGACCCGACCAGCGTGTCATGGTGCCCGCACCGACCGATCATCGCGACTCCAAGACCCTGGGGCGCCAGGGCACATCCGCGCCACCCGTCGCTCACAAGGACAAGGCGAGCTGCGCCAACACCCGCCGACGAGGTCTGCCTGTCAGGAGGCGTGGCGCTGCGGCAACTCGCTGAACCAGCGAAGGAAGACCTCCAGCAAGCGGCAGTGTCCACTTATGCGCAACGCCGGCGCGTGGACATCGACCGTCTCGACTTGCGTCACCCGCCCATCCTGGTGACCGAGGCCGCTGACGGAGTGCTCGAGACAGCCTCGGAGGTACTGCACCGTCGCCGCACGAATCGCGCTGCGAGAGACTGTCTCGAGCTCCTTGTAGCACTCCACAATGTCCTCGAGGCAGCGAACCTCGAACACACCGTCCATCCCCCTATACCTGGCGGGACCGAAGGCTAGTACCGGGGTGCCCCTGATCAATGCCTGGACCCCGACTGTACCAGTTATCGTCGCCACGGCGTCAGCGCCGTCGATGAGCCGGAACGTGTCCTCAGCAATGCTGACCAACCGCACATTCGCCAACGAGGCCATGTCGTCGTAGAACTCGGGGCACCTGTACGGCTGGCGGAAGGTATGCATGAAGGTGGAGGGGTGCTCCTTCACGAGGAGGAGGTGGCCCTTGGGCAGCACGAGAGACAAAGCCCTGACAATCAGCCACTGCTGGGCGTACATCCCGCCCTCCGGCAGGGATGTCGCTTCGGGCTGGTAGTGCAGGAACAAGACCACATACGGAGTCCGCCCAGTCGGCACAGGAGTGGTTAGACTGTCGTACTTCTTGTACAGGAGCCACCTCGGGAACACTGCCCGCAAGAGGCTGGGATGCTGGATGACGTCCCGCAGTTCCTTTCCCCACGACCAGAACTTACCGCCCCGGCTCTCGATACGCTTGCGCTCGTACGAGGGAATCGCATCCGCGTAGCCCGCCGAGTTGCGTTCGAGATAGCGCTCGAGGAGTGCGAGCTCGCCTTGGGAGCACGTGAGGTCCGCTGCCGGGGCAAGGTCGACCGGCACCTGCGCGGCGGCACCTCGAATCACCCGGAACCGCCATGGCAGCGGCGACGTCTGGAAGGCGTACACGGGCACCCCGAGGCACTCTGCTGTCCTTGCCAGGACCCACTGTCTGATGTGATGTGGTGTCGCCTGAAAGAGCAACCCGTCAGGGCGGATCGAGAGCAGAAGGTTCAGGCTATTCAAGACCTGCTTCTCCACCAATCGGACCTGGGAGAACGCGCTGTTCCATCCGCTCATCCCGTAAATGCGCTCCGCGAGAAGCGACGTCCGGATGTCGTCTAGGATGGCGCTCAGGACCCTGGTGTAGTGTTGTTGCGCTCCGTCGGCCGTGGCGATGTGCGCCGCCAAGTCGAGATCCGGATACGAGATTCTCTTGACGCCCGAGCGCGCACCTTCCCATCCGCATTCGCTACCGGGATGATTGACGATAGCCAGCGCGTTCGCCCTCAAGAACTGCTCGACCGCAGCGCTGACAGGGCGGTAGGGGATGATGCCCGAGTCCAACAACAGGGTCGGCATACCAGCTCAACCTCTACCAAGAAGCGCCAACCTACCGGCGTTGTCGACGGCGCGCTTCCGACTGGCGGCATCCAAACCTACCGCCCAGAGGAACGCCGACGCGGCCGAGAAAACGGCGGCCGCCGCAAGCAGGACCGCGACCCAACTCGTGAGATGAACCCGACTGGCAAGGAAACCGGATGTGCAGAGCAAACCAATGCACACCAAGGGCGTCCGCGTGAGATAGGTCTCCAGGAAGAACTGAAACAGGTTTGGGTTCACCGGCCCGCGATTGATCACCACCGCCGCGTTGTACGAGTAGCCCAGGCTCAGGGTCAGAGCGCCTGCCAACATGGCCGCCAGCAGCCCCGCCGTCTGGTAGAGCGGGACGAGCACCCACGCAAGACCAACCGTGATGGCCGCCGCGATGGCCCCTGTCCACACGTTCCTGCGAACCTCTAGCGCCATCAGGACGATCGAGGCATCCACATTCTGAATCGACTTAACCACCACGAGCGCGACAATAAGAAACGTCTCGAGGGTGCCCGCGAAGTACTCCGGGCGCGTCCACAAGCCGACGAAGGACCGGTTGCAGACGCAGACGGTCACACCAGCGGCGGTCAGGAATGCCCAGAGCAGCGACAGGACTTGCCTGCGGACCGAGAGCAACGTGCGGTAGTCCTTCTCACCGATGAACTTGCTCACGCCTGGAACCACTGCCGCCCAGGCGGTGTTGCACAAGGTCGCAGCCCCCGTCATGAGGTACCTGCTGATCGCGTACGCGGACACAAGCCGCGGGCCAGCCAGGTACCCCAGCAATATGACGTCGGTCGAGAGATTCACCGTGTCGACGATCTTCAGGGCCATGAACCACCCGGTGAGCTTGACGAAGCCGACCACGGTTGCCCAGCTGACGCGAGCGAACCCAAACCACGGCACGTGGAGACACACGATCCTACCGATCATCGCCCCGGACAACAGCGTGACGACGACTAGAACCGCCGCCATGCCGGGCATCCCCCACCCGAACCACAACGCAGCGGCTGTGAGCGCGCCGCCAGCGACGTTGGCGAGCGGTCGAACCCCCATGGCCTTGTAGGAGAGGTTCATACCCATCAACACGGAGTCGAAGATGAAGAGAAACTGCGTGAACACGAACCCCAGGACTAGCAGAGCCGAGGTAGCCCGCACGGTTGAGAAGTGCAGGCTCTCGACCCTGCTGACATGGGGCGCGAGCCAGACGACAAGGCAGCCCGCCACAACGTAAAACGGAAGCACCAAGAGCATCGCCAACAGGGCAGCGGTGACAGACTGCCTCAGCTCCGTGCCGGTGGCAATAGTGCGGTCCTTGGCGATGGCCCACTTGAGCGTCGTGGCCGCTCGCAGGTCGGACATGACCATGTAGGAGTTGAGCTGCCCGAGGATCTGCCACACTCCATAGAACACCGGACCAAGGGTGGCGACGACCAGTGGATTGAGCACGAAGCTGACCGCGAGCTTGACGCCCATTTCGGCCCAACTCGCCACCGTGTTGAGGTAAGCTCGCTGGCGCAGGTTCTCGCCCCCCGCATTCGCCCGCCGGTAGTCCGTCTCTACCGAAGCCCGCTCTGCGGGTTTCAACATGAAGCCCCAGCGCCTCGTATGCTGCATCTGCCTCGCTTCTCGGGAAGCACCGGGACGATGGCCTTGGAAGCCGGCCAGCAAGCCGGGTGGGACGCCAGACCCAGAGGGAGGACCAGGTTGCGAGCTATGCTTGGGGCATCGCCATGAGTTCGGTGGCGACCTGTCATGGCATGCCACTTCCGGTCGGGGGCACCTGAGCCAAGTGCATACTCATGATAGACAACCCCCCACAGATCCTCGGCCACGCCTTGGCGCCTGGAACATGGGCGCTTCCGGTCGCTGACCGCAAGGCCATTAGCGTCAACTACTCCCACTTGTAATGCCTCAGGGTGCTCTCAACGTCAGACGTGAGTTGCCGGCTCGGCGATGCGGTCCCGCCCGTGATGAGGACGGTTGTTGTCGAGGCCGGAGGGATCGCCGAGTCCAATCATGGTTCACGAGCGGGCCATGCGGCCATTGCCACAATCAAGGGAGAGCCCAACTTGCGCCCAGGGCACGTGCCGCGAGTGAAGCGATCCACCGTTGACCCTGGTGCGCGGTCGAGTCGGCACCGCGGCTTCCCTCGCCATGGGACCGAACCTCGAGAAGCCAACGGTCACGCTCAGGAGGAAGGCCAGGAACTCGTTGTAGTACATGTCCTGACCCATGCCGATGATGACGAATGCCAGCAGCGTCGCCAAGAAGAGGACTCTGATCTGGTAGTCTCGCGCATTTCGCCTCGGCCAAAGCCGTCTCATAGCGGCGTACAGAATGCCGTAGTACAGGAATAGCCCCAGTGGGCCCACGCCAACCAGGAGCTCTATGGGGGTGTTGTGAGAGTAGGTGAACTGACCTGTCTCGCGCCCGTTCAGCTCGCGAAAGCCGTTTATCCCGTACCCAATCAATGGGCTCTGTAGGTAGTACCTGAGCCCGTCGGCGATCAAGCTCTCCCTGAACAACACGTCGTGGGCACCCTCGTGCCAGTCCTCACCGGCAATCGCCATGGCGGTCACCGTCACTCTGCGCGAAGTCCGACCTGTGGCCCATTCCAGGACCGGCAGGTGCCACACCCACCAGGAGACGCCCGTGAGGAATGCCACCAATGACAGACTCCGCAGCATGGAGTGCAAGGAGCTCCTTCTGAGGAGATACGCCAGAACGAGAACCACCATCATGACGAAGGCGGCGATGTTGGTCTTCTGCGAAGTAGTCAGTACAAGCGCAAACAGGCACACGGGCAGCGCCAGTCCAAACAACCGGTAACCGCTCGACCACAGGAAGAGAACCAGTGCCACACCAGCCAGTGCGATATACGAGATTGTGTTTACTCCCCCGGCTGAGAAGACCGGGGTCTGGAAGTCGTGGTGGTAGATGATGTACGCCAAGTACGCCGTGGTGGCGATGACGAAGAGCTTCGTGGCCCTGAGGATCTCGTTCTTGGATCTGAAGAACCGGGCGAAAATCGCCAGCGTGCAGAGCGCGATTCCCATGCGGACGACCACGAGAATCGCACTCGCCCGGTTGTCCGAGTAGAGAACCGATACTGCGCAGAGGAGAGTCAGGGCCGCGTACCTCCTCGTGACTACGTCCGAAGCGAAATGAAAACCACGGACCTTGTCTTCGGTTACTATCGCGGCAAGGGCGCAGACACCGAGAGCAAGGTAAACAAGCATGGGTCGCTCGCCGCCTCTGTGGGTCAGCAAGAAGACGGTTGCCACGTAGCATAGGACCGTCGCATTTGCGATGGGTCGCCCTGTCAAGAGCCCCGCGGTGCGGGTCAACCCAGCGCGTGTCCGCGGGTAGCCGGCGACTCTGGCGGGCGCCGGGGCGGCGACACGCCGGCAAGAAACGGGACCTAAAACGGAAGCTCGCATGCTCAACATGGGTCAGTGCAGCGGCCAGTGAACACTGACCCTCGCGGCGCGGTTGGGGGACTCTCGGTCCCTTCAAGCCCGCTTGCGTTTCGCCGTGCGAAGCCACAGCAAGGACGATGGCTCATACTCTGCTTCATTGCCGGTGTGCTGAGCGCGATTGCGAGATCGAGGATGCAACTTCGAGCTAACCGGCATCCGCGATGGCCCACGAGCGGAGCCCGGCCCTGATGCCCGGGCGGGACCACCGGCCACGTGGAGGGCGCAGTCGACCGCTCGAGACATGTCGTCGTCGGAGGCTACGCGGCAACTCCGGGCCTCGGCGAACAACCGATCCGATCCTGCCCGGCTGGAAGGACCTCGTCTCGAAGCCCGCTGCACTCGTCCTCCCACGTAGGCCACACACTGCATGACCCTCACGGAGTGGGCTTGTATTCGTCGTATGAACGCCCGCCCGCCCGCATCGACTCCGGGAGGTCGGCTTCCTCGTCCAAGTCGACACAGCGGAGGGAGCCGTCGTCACCGACGCGGTAGCGCAGGGCCGACTCGGGGCAGACCATGACGCCGTCGGCGCCGGGGCGGAGGACGTGACCGTGGCGGCTCATCCAGCCCACCTGCCGCGCCGGCACGCCGACCATGAGGGCGTAGTCCGGCACGTCGCGCACCACCACCGCGCCGGCGCCGACGAAGGCGTGGCGGCCGACCGTCACGCCGCAGACGACGGTGGCGTTGGCGCCGATGGTGGCGCCGCGGCGGAGCAGGGTGCGCTCGTAGAGGCGGTGGCGGTTGACCTCGGAGCGGGGGTTGGTGACGTTGGTCAGGACGCAGGAGGGCCCTAAGAACACGTAGTCCTCGATCACCGTGCCGGTGTAGATGGAGACGTTGTTCTGGACCTTGACCCCGTTGCCGATGACGACGTCGTTGGCGACGTTGACGTTCTGGCCGAGGACGCAGTCGCGACCGACGCGGGCGCCGCTCTGGACATGGCAGAAGTGCCAGATGCGGGTGCCGTCGCCGACCTCGGCGCCGTCGTCGACGTAGGCGGACTCGTGCTTGAAGTAGCTCAACGCCTTGCTCCTCCATCTTGGACAACGCAAGCCCGGGTTGCCCCCCTGCTTGAGACGCAGAGGCAAGGCCTCGAGCTCGATGCGACAAAGCGCCGCTCAGTCACGCGAAGCCGCCGAGGAGAGCCCGATGCCGGCCAGAGCTTCGTGTCCCCGGTCGCCAGCGGCGACGAGCGGGCTCGTGCGAATCGCGTGCACGAGCTCGATCGACGGCCGAGCGTCGGCGATCGTGAAGCCCCTGCCGGCGAGGGTGCGCTCGTAGACCCGAGTGTGGAGGTCGGTGAAGCCCTCGGTGAACTCGACCTCCTCGTCGTCGACGGCGATCCACCGGTAGGTGCTCCGCTTGCCCGGGACCGGGTCGAAGGGGAGGTCGGAGCGGTCCACCGACAGGAACCAGCGGACGTCGGCTCGAGCCAGCTCCAGGAAACCGGACATGCGGTTCCGCTCGCGCAGGTGGGTCTCGGAGCGCTGCGCCGGGCCGAAGAGCCACATGAGGAGGTCGAAGAAGTGAATGCCGATGTTGGTGGCCACGCCGCCCGACTGGTCCTCGTTGCCCTTCCAGGACACGTCGTACCACCCGCCCCGGGCGGTGACGTAGGTGAGGACGACCTGGTACCGGCGGTCGGCAGGCCGCGTGTCCAGCTCGTGCTTGAGAGTGACCAGGGCCGGGTGGACGCGGAGCTGGAGGACGGTGTAGACGCGGTGGCCGGTCTCCTGCTCCAGCTCCCCGAGGGCGTCGAGGTTCCAGGGGTTGACGACCAGCGGCTTCTCGCAGATTGCATCCGCGCTGTTGCGCAGGGCGAGCCGGACGTGCGCGTCGTGCAGGTAGTTCGGGGAGCAGATGCTGACCCAGTCGACCCGCGCGCCCGGCGGGGCGTGGCGCAGCTTGTAGAGGTGGCGGTCGAAGCGCTCGATCTCCCGGAAGAAGCGGACGTCGAAGGTGTAGCGGTCGAGGAGGCCGACCGAGTCGGACGGGTCGACCGCCGCGACCAGGGTGTTGCCGGTGTCGCGGATGGCCTGCAGGTGGCGCGGGGCGACGAAGCCGCCCACGCCGATGACGGCGAAGCAGTGGGGCATGAGAGACCTACCTCGAAACCGGAATGACCGCGCGGTGGCCGCGGAGGAGCGGCGGTCGCACGGTGTGGGGGCCGGAGAAGCCGGGGACCGGCGGCACAGCGAGGCTCACGCCTTGACCACCTTCGGGTGCGGCTGCCGGAAGACGCCGCGGGTGTCGACCACCAGGGGGGCGTGCTCGAGCACGGCGGCGTAGTCCACCGCCGCGTGGTCGGTCACCAGCAGCACCGCGTCGAAGGCGGCCAGGGCCGCGGGGTCGAGGGCGACCGACTCGAGCGGCGGCAGGTCGGGCCAGGTCCGCATCCGCGGCGCGGCCGGGATGTGCGGGTCGTGGTAGCTGACCTCGGCGCCGAGGTGGAGGAGACGCTCCAGGATCTCGAACGCCGGGCTCTCGCGCGGGTCGTCGACGTCCTTCTTGTAGGCGATCCCCAGCACCAGCACCCGCGCCCCCTTGAGCGCCCGGCCGCGGTCGTTCAAGGCCAGCATGAGCCGCTCGACCACGTACTCGGGCATGCGCACGTTGACCTCGCCCGCCAGCTCGATGAACCGCGTCGACGCCCCGTACTCCCGCGCCTTCCACGCCAGGTAGAAGGGGTCCAGCGGGATGCAGTGCCCGCCCCAGCCAGGGCCGGGGTTGAAGCGCATGAAGCCGAAGGGCTTGGTCGCGGCCGCGTCGAGCACCTCCCAGACGTCGACGCCCATGCGCTCGTAGACCATCTTCAGCTCGTTGACGAGGGCGATGTTGACGGCGCGGAAGATGTTCTCGACCAGCTTGGTGGCCTCGGCGGCGCGGGCCGAGGAGACGCGCACGGTCGAGCTCACGACCTGGTCGTAGAGGGCCTGGGCGAGGTCGCCCGAGACCTCCTCGACGCCGCCCACCACCTTGGGCGTGGTGGTGGTGGTGAAGTCCCTGCGGCCCGGGTCCTCGCGCTCGGGCGAGAAGGCGAGGAAGACGTCCCGGCCGCAGGCCAGGCCGGTCCGCTCGAGGATGCCGCGCAGGAGCTCGTCGGTGGTGCCGGGGTAGGTGGTGGACTCGAGCACCACCAGCTGGCCCGGCCGCAGGGTCGCCCGAATGAGCTCGGCCGAGCGCTCGACGTAGGTCATGTCCGGCTCGCGCTGGGGGGTGAGCGGCGTCGGCACGCAGATCAGGACGACGTCCGGCTCGCCGAGGCGGGCGAAGTCCGCGGTCGCGCGCAGGCCGCCGCTCGCCACGACCCGGGCCAGCGCGGCGCCGTCGAGGTGCTTGATGTAGCTCTCCCCGCGGCCCACCGCCGCCACCTTGGCCGGGTCGACGTCGAAGCCGACGACCGGGAAGCCGCGCTCGGCGAAGGCGATCGCCAGCGGCAGGCCGACGTAGCCGAGGCCGATGACGCCGACCGTGGCCGAGCGGTCGGCGATGCGGGAGCGGAGGGCGGAGGCGGGCGACGAGGTCACGGCGGTCTCCACAGCGCGGTGCTCAGGGCGAGGTGTCGCGGCGGCTCGAACCGAGGCCAGATCCAGACCCAGGTCCAGGTCCAAGCTCAGGCCCGAGGCCTGGCCCAGGTCCAGGGGAGGACCGAGTGACGGGACGCAGAGCGCGACCCGGTCAGCAGCACCGGCAGCGGCGCGCCTGGGGCGAAGGACGGCCGGGGGGCGGTGCCGTGCCGTTCGGCCTGCCCAGGGCGCGGGTCGTTCAGCGGCGTTCGTGGTGCGACGGGCATGGAGGGGCCGTCGGGGCGAGGTGGCGCGGCGGGCATGCAAGTGGTCCGAGGCAAGGCTACCGCACTATGATCAGCGAGACAAAACGCTGACCCGTAATGCTTTACAACCCGCGCGCAAGGAAGCGTCACGAATCGAGCTCCAGTCGGGAAGAGGGCGCGCGACAGGTGATTCTACCAGACAATGCGCGTGAAGGGACCGCAAGGGAGGCTCGTCGCGGCGGCGGCAGGCGCGGCGTGCGCGGCCGAGGAAGCGCGGGTGGAGATGCGGCGCGACAGGGGGAGAAGGGCGACGGTGGCTGGGGCGGCAAGGGCGGGGTCAGGGGCTCAACCCAGCAGCCAACGGGAGACAGGAGCAGTGGCAGTGGCAGTGGCGGCGGCGCGGGCCCGAGGGCGCTGGGAGCCTTGCCGAATGGACGGTCGTCAGCCGGCAGGAGGTGCGTGGTGGTAGCGCACGCGCTCCGCGCTCAGTACCGCGATGCCCCGGATCTCGCGGGGGCCTCGGAGGAACCCGAGCCAAGCCTGCTCCACCCTGATGAGCTTCTGCTCGCGAATGAGGATGACGAGCCCGGGCCTGGCCTCGAGATCCATCGAGGCGAGGACGGTGTTGGCGAATCGCACGTCGCGGGTCACCAGAGTCGCGCCCGATGCTCGAAGGTAAGTCGCCGTTAAGGAACAAGGGTTACATTCGGACGCCGCTGCATCCCGTCCCGCTGCGTTGCGGGGACCCCGCCGGACCTGCGACGTGTCAATGACACGCCTCGGTCCGGCTGCACCCCGCGCCTTGCGGGGCGGGCGCATCGGCGTCCTCGGTGTGACACCCTTGTTCCTGAACGGCTCCTAATCCAAGACCGCGGCGTCGAGCGCGCCAGGCAGGATGTCCCTGCTCCACACCGCGTGGTGACCGCGGTCGAGAGCAAGGTCCACGAGCGAGCCGGGGAGGTTCTCGTCAACGAGAAACCGCACTACGAGACCTCAGCCAGGCCCCACTCGCTCAGGTGGGCGGCGAAGCGGAGGGCCTGGGTCACGTCGTCCTCCTGCAGGAAGGGGTAGGCTCGCAGCAGATCCTGCACGGTGTCGCCGGCGGCCACCGCCTCGACGATCACGTACACGGGCACACGTGTCCCCTTCACGACCGGCTGACCGCTCATCACGGCCGGGTCAACGCTGATGCGGTCGAAGGTCCCCATGGTGCCAGTATACCGGGGTGGTGGGTCGGGTGCGTACGCCCCGTCATTCCGAGGCCGGGGTGGTGGGGTGGGAATGAACGGCCGAGGAAGCGCGGGTGGGGACCCGGGACGGCCACGGCGGCTCGGGGCGGGCCGGGGTCATGGGGTTCGGCACGGACCTCGGCATTGCCCGAAATGGGCTAGCCAGAGGCCCCGCACGGTCAGTAAACCTCCTCGTGGGAGCCGATGTCGACGAGCACGATCAGGTCCTCGGTGCCTTCCGGGTCGGGCTCGAAGGCGAACACCACTCGGCAGTCGTACTCGACCCAGGCTGCCCACAAGCCGTGAAGTCGCCCCCGGAGCTTGTGGACTCTCAGACTCTCCTGAAACGGATCCTGAGCGAGGGCAGCCAGCGTCGCGAAGATCCTCGACCGAAGCCGGGGCCTCGAGCGCGTGACCCGGCGCAGCGCCCGCTCGAAGCTCGCTGCCCAGGCGACACGTCTCACGTGTCTTCCCTGCAGGCCGCCTCGAGGTCAGCGACCGTTCCGATCCTCGCCCTCCCGGCCCGGACGGCCTCGAGAGCTCGAGCTGCGTTGGCGGCAATCTCCTCCCGCCGCTCATCTGCCAGTCTCCTCTGAAGCAGGTCGACAAGCGCTCGTCGCTCTTCCGGCGGCAGTGCCTCTGCCGCCTCGAGCGTGGCTTGCAGGTTCATGCGAGCACCTCCATCGGGGGCGGACCCCCTCCACACTCCAAGATGGCTTCCAGAGCCGCCAGATGCCACCCCTCGGGCACGGGAGACGAGAACGGGGATTCCCTCGGTGCCAACACGCGATGAAACACCTCGGCCCCGGGTATCAGGCATGAGGGCATCGGGTTTTCCGGTCTCGTCATTTCGAGGCCGGGGCGTTGGGGCGGGCGCCGACGCGCTCTCGTCATTCCGAGCCCGCGGGAGTCGTGGCGGCGCGGCATCGCAGCGCGCGGGTGAGGAATCCCGGGTGGGGACCCGGGACGACAACGGCGGGTCGGGGCGGGTCGGGGACGGGGAGTGAGGGCGCTCATGGCTGGCAGGGTGGTCATCTCCACGCGGGATTCCTCGGCCGGGCTCGCCCGCCCGCCCACCCCGGCCTCGGAATGACGTGACAAGGTACGCCCGCGCCCCGGCCTCAGAACGGGGGGAGGAGCGACGGGAGGGGTTGGGTTGCCGACGCGGGCACCGGAGAAAAGGGGGCCGAACCGGGACGTGTCACGCCTTCACCACCTTGGGATGAGGTTGGCGGAAGACGCCGCGGGTGTCGACCACCAGGGGGGCGTGCTCGAGCACCACGGCGTAGTCCACCGCCGCGTGGTCGGTCACCAGCAGCACCGCGTCGGAGGAGGCGAGTGTCGCGGCGTCGAGGGGGACCGACTCCAGCGGCGGCAGGTCGGGCCAGGTGCGCATGCGCGGCGCGACCGGGATGTGCGGGTCGTGGTAGCTGACCTCGGCGCCGAGGTGGAGGAGACGCTCCAGGATCTCGAACGCCGGGCTCTCGCGCGGGTCGTCGACGTCCTTCTTGTAGGCGATCCCCAGCACCAGCACCCGCGCCCCCTTGAGCGCCCGGCCGCGGTCGTTCAGGGCCAGCATGAGCCGCTCGACCACGTACTCCGGCATCCGCACGTTGACCTCGCCCGCCAGCTCGACGAACCGCGTCGACGCCCCGTACTCCCGCGCCTTCCACGCCAGGTAGAAGGGGTCGAGCGGAATGCAGTGGCCGCCCCAGCCAGGCCCGGGGTTGAAGCGCATGAAGCCGAACGGCTTGGTCGCGGCCGCGTCGAGCACCTCCCAGACGTCGACGCCCATGCGCTCGTAGACCATCTTCAGCTCGTTGACGAGGGCGATGTTGACCGCCCGGAAGATGTTCTCGACCAGCTTGGTGGCCTCCGCGGCACGGGCCGAGGAGACCCGCACGGTCGAGCTCACCACCTGGTCGTAGAGGGCCTGGGCGAGGTCGCCCGAGAGCTCGTCGACGCCGCCCACCACCTTGGGCGTGGTGGTGGTGGTGAAGTCCCGCCGGCCCGGGTCCTCGCGCTCGGGCGAGAAGGCGAGGAAGACGTCCCGGCCGCAGG
>CAYTJW010000037.1:0-17146 GCA_964438135.1 uncultured Thermoanaerobaculia bacterium | reverse complement strand
CCCGGGGCGGCGTCGGGGCTGCCGGCAGCCCCGGCGCATTCTCGACCCGGGGCGGACGGGCGTGATCGACGTCGAGCGGCAGGTCGCGCACCGGCGCAGAGGGGCCGAGGAGGACTGGGCTGTCGCCGTCCTCCTCGTCGGCGCCGAGGGCCGCGTCTACGTCACCGGCAAGGAGTCCACCGGGCTCGGCGGCTTCGACCACGGGACGGTCAAGTACGACGCCTCGGGCAACGAGGTCTGGAGAGTCGGCCACGGTGGTCCCGACCTGGTCGGCGACCAGCCCGCGGCCATCGCGCTCGGCCCGAGCGGCCGGGTGACCGTCCTCGGCACCTCCGGCAGCGCGACCGACTGGGACGACTGGGTGACCGTCCAGTACAACCAGGACGGCCCCCCGCTCTTCGCCGACGGCTTCGAGAGCGGCGACCTCACCGCGTCGTCCGCCGTGGCCCCGCAGCCGCGTCCGGGCAGCCCGAGGCGCGGCGCCGCGTCACGCGTCGCTGGCGGGTGGCGCGTTGGTGGCTTGCTGAAGTGACGATGCTGTCGCTCGGGTCTCACGTCCGGTCATCGGCGGCCGGACGCGACACAGGGACAGCGAGCAGTCCCTCCCCGCTCGCCACCCGGTCGCAGAGGAGGTGCCCGCCGCCTGCGGCGTCGACCCGGGCCCGCCTCACCACGCATCGACCCCGTTCCACCATCGTCACTTCAGCACGCCTGGGGCACCGATGCCGATGGGCACCGATGCCGATGCGAATCCTCGCCCCCTGCCAACGCCCGTCGCTCGTGGCCGAGCAGGCACGCTGCGGAATCGCTGGCCCGACCCGGGGGAAGGAGAGGACTGTCCCCACGCTATCATGGAGGGAGACTCGGCTCGACCTTCAGGCCCGAGCGGGGAGGCAGCCATGCTCAAGACCATTGCCGGCCGGCTGGCGATCCCATGGCTTGCGCTCGCGGCGGTCGCGGCGTCCTCCGCCGGGGCGCCGTCCGGCGACTTCACCATCGGCAACGTCGGCCACATCGGCGGGACCGCGCGGGCACTGGCGGTGGACGGGGGCCTCGCCTTCGTCGCCCAGGGCGCCTTCCTGAGCGTGGTCGACCTCGACTCGGCGGACCTCGAGCCGGTCGGGTTCGTCCCTCTCCCGGCGCAGCCGATCGCCGTCGCTGCCGAGGGTGCCCTGGTGGTCGCGTACCTCGACCAGGACGCCGGCCTGGTGGTGGTCGACGCCAGCGACCCGACTGCCCCGCTGCTGCGCGGTGGCTGCGCGGTCGCGGGGGACTGGGAGGGCGGGGTGGCAGTCGCCGGCGGCCACGCCTTCGTCGCGAGCTCGTCCGACGGTCTGGTCGTGGTCGACATCGCCGACCCTGACCGGCCGGCAGTGGTCGCGACCGTGGCCGGCTCGGCGCGGACGGTGCGGGTGGCCGACGGCCGCGCCTGGGTGCTCGACGGCATCGGCGGTCGCCTGCGCGTCTTCGACGTGAGCCAGCCGCGCACCCCCACCCTGCTCGGGTCGGTGCAGCTGGTCGACCCCCAGGACATCGCGGTCGCCGGGACCGTGGCCTTCCTCGCCGAGGGGCGGGGGGCGAGCGGCCTCCGCCTGCTCGACGTCAGCGACCCCCGAAGCCCGACCGAGCTGGCCTTCCTGCCCGTCTCCGCTGGCGATGCCGGCGCCCCACCGGCCCGGGTCGCAGTCGCCGGCAGCCTGGTCGCCCTCGCCGGTGGCGGCCTCCCCGACCCGACCTGGCTGGTGGTGGTCGACGCCAGCCAGCCGACCCACCCCGCCCGGCTCGCCGAGCTCGAGCTCGACAGCGGCAGCGCGGCCCCACGGGCCCTGGCGGCACGAGGCTCCAGGGTCTACCTGGCGGCGAGTGGCAGCTCGCTGCCGCTGCAGGAGGTCGACCTCGTCGAGCCGACCGCGCCGGTCGTGCGACGGCTGCTCGAGGCGCCGTGGGACGTGCGCTGGCTCGCCTCTGCCGGCAGCACCCTGTTCGCCGCGTCGGCCCAGCGGCTGTGGGCCTACGACGTCGCCGACCCGGCCCGACCGGTGCTGGTCGCCTCCGACCCGAGCCTGGGCGGGATCGGGCGCCTGGAGGCTGCCGGCGGCCTCCTCGTCGCCCTGCGCGCGGGGCGGCTGCTGACGCTCGATGCCGGCGACCCGGCGGCGGTCCTCGAGCTGGGCGGCGTCGTGCCCCTGTCCGCCTCGCCGCGGTCGCTCGCGGCGACGGAGGAGCTCGCCGTGGTCGCCGGCGACGACGGCCTCGAGGTGTTGACCCTGGCCGACCCGGGCGCACCCTCGTCCCTGTCCTGGCTCGCCCTGGCGGCGCCGGGTCGCGACCTGGCGGTGGTCGGCGACCTGCTCCTGGTGGCCGCCGGTGACGGCACGGTCAACCGGCTGGAGGTGGTGGACCTGTCGACGCCGGTCGCGCCGCGGCTCCTGGCCAGCGTCCCGGTCCGGGGCCTGCCGATGGCGGTGGCAGCCGACGGCGAGGTGGCCTGGGTGGGCAGCCTGGAGGGGGAGGGTTGGTGCCTCGAGTGGTTGGACCTGAGCGATCCCTCGGCTCCCCGGGTCGTTGGCAGCACCAGCGGCGACGGCGAGCTGTGGGATCTCCGGTTCCACGACGACCGTCTCCTCGCCGGGGTCGTGGGCGGCAGCGTCCACGTCTTCGTGTGGGACCCCGCGCTCGAGATGTGGGTCGAGGTCACGAGCTGCCCGTCCGAGAGCACCCGCCAGGTGTCGGTCTCCGCGACCGGCTCGAAGGAGGGTTACGCGACGTCGGGGGTCTACACGGTCGAGGGGTACGGCGAGGCCGGCAGCCAGGAGATCAGCGGCGACGACGGCGTCGTGGTGCAGGTGATCGTGGAGATCGGCGACGGCTGCTGCCTCGAGACCAGCGTGGCGCCCGACCGGGCCGCGGCCCAGGGCTGCTCCGCCAAACCCACCCGGGTCTCGGGCAGCTGCGGCCAGGGGGTCGAGGTCGAGGCCACCGTCTGCGACGGCTGGGGATTCCAGGGGTGGTCCGGTGCGGCCTCCGGCTCGAGCCTCGTCACCGAGGCGCACATGACCGGCCACTGCTCGGTGGCGGTGGCCAACTTCCTCCCCCTGCTCACCCTCTCCGCCGGCCCGGCCAACCCGGGGCCGGGCTGGGTCTGCCCGCCACAGACCGAGGCCGACACGGTCGAGGTCCCGGTCCTCGAGGTCCGGCTCACCGCCTCGCTGGCTGACGACTGGCAGGTGCTCGGCTTCGGAGTCGTCCTCCCCGGCCTCGAGGAGGCCGAGGAGCTCGAGAGCGCTTCCCTGCGCCTGGGCAGTGGCGAGGGCTCGCTGCTGGCGACCACCGACGTGACGGGTGAGGTTCTGGGCTTCGCTCTCCAGCCCTCGCTCTTCATACCGGCCTCCTCGTCCGTGACCCTGGCCGTGACCCTGACTGTCGTGCCGTCTCCAGGGGGCGGCTGCCCGGAGGGGGTCCTGCGCCTGGAGCCGTACACCAACGCCGACCTGGTCAACGCCCTGGCGGTCAACTACCCGCCCGGCTTCATCGCGCCGCCGGCACCGCCCGAGCGGGCGGTCAGCGGCGGTCCGATCGACCTCGCCTGCGTCTACGACCTCACCGCCGCGACCGGCTACGCGGCGATCCAGCCGGCAGTCGACGCCGCGGCCCCGGGCTCGGCCATCCTGCTGTGCCCGGTCGAGCTCGCCGACAACGTCGAGGTCACCAAGGCCCTCAGCGTCCAGAGCGTCGGCGGGCCGGCGACCGTCGAGGCGGCCGACGGGGGAAGCAGCACCTTCTCGGTCTCCGCCGGCGAGGTCACCCTCAGCGGCCTGACGATCACCGGCGCCACCGGCTTCGAGCAGGCCGGGGTCCGGGTCAGCGGTGGCAGCGTCACCGTCCTCGACTGCCGGCTCGAGGGCAACCACCACGGGCTCCTCGCCGACCATGGTGCTGGGCTGACGGTGGTCCGCGGCAGCACGGCCAGCCGCAACAGCGGTGACGGCATCCAGGCTCGCGGCGACCTGGCCGGCCGGGACGTCACCGCGAGTCACAACGGCCAGACCGGCATCGACGCGCTCGGCACGATCATCCTCAACGGCGAGGTGGTTGCCAACGACAACGGCGAGAACGGCGTCGACGCCGGCGAGGTCCTCTACCTCGACCGGGTCACCGCCAGCCGCAACGGCCTCACCGGCGTCGGCGGGAAGCTCGTGGTCGTCAACACCTCGGCGGTCGCCGAAGGCAACGGAGGGTGCGGGGTCGCAGGGCAGGGCGGCATCATGGCCACCAGCCTGCGCGCGGTCGGCAACCAGAGCTGGGGGGTCCACGACCCCTGGGGCGGGCTCGCCTGCTCCCAGCTCGAGGTGCGCGAAAACGGCGAGGGGGGGGTGGACGTCTCCGACGTCACGGTCCTGTCCGGTGTGGACAACGTGGTCTCCGGCAACCGGGGCCCGGGTCTGCTCGGCGACGGGGTGGTCGTCAACCGCCTCGAGTGCGCCGACAACCAGGGGATCGGCGTCGGCGCCGGCTGGCTGCTCCTCCACGGCGGGGCAGAGGTGACCGGCAACCGGGACGCCGGGCTCTTCGCGCGCTCCTCGCTCGCCGCCGACAACGTCCAGGTGGTCAACACCCTGGGGGTCGGGATCGAGTCGGCGACCGGCGGTGTCGCCGGCACCGACGTCGAGGTCCGCAACAGCAGCGGGGACGGGGTGCGTGCCCTGGCCAACGTCACCCTCAAGGGCCCCGACACCCTGATCGCGGGCAACGAGGGGCACGGGGTCAGCGGCTCCCTGGTCGTCGCCGACCGGCTCGAGTGCTCGGGCAACGGCGGCCGCGGCCTCGCGGCGGACACGGTCGTCGTCACCGCCGGCGGCAGGGTGGCCGACAACGCCGAGACCGGGGTCGACGCCCTTCACGGCCGGGTCACGGTCAACGGGCTGGTGGTCTCGGGCAACGGCGGCGCCGGCATCGAGGCGAGTCCCGGCGGGGTCTCGGCCCGGGCGGTCGTGGTCAGCGGCAACCACGACGGCGGGATCCTCGCCGACGGCGCCGTCAGCCTCGCCGGGCTCGGCAACCACGTGGTCGACAACCCCTCGGGCCCCGGAGTGTCCGCGTTCGGGCCGGTCACCCTGGTCGACGCCGTGATCAGCCGCAACGGCGGGCCCGGAGTGGACGCCCACCAGGGGGTCTCGGCCACCGTGCTCCGCGCCACCGACAACCAGGGGCACGGCCTCAAGTGCGTCGGCCCGGTGAGTGCCAGCACTCTGACCGTGGACCGCAACCAGGGCGACGGCGTCAACTGCCTCGGCAACGTCACCCTCAGCAACGGCCGGGTGTGCGGCAACACCGGCAACGGCGTCGCCGCCACCGGCAGCGTCGCCCTCCACAACGTCGAGGTCTGCGGCAACGGCGGCGCCGGCGTGCTCCGCCCCGGTGGCGGCGGGTCCTCGAGCCCGGCCGAAGGCGGGATCGCGGTGTCGGCGAGCCAGACCGGCCTGGTGACCGCCTCGAGCCTGTCCGGCAACGAGGGCGACGGCCTCAGGGTCGAGGAGGGGGGCGCCTCGGTGGCCCTCGACCACTGCAACGTCCTCGACAACGCCGGCCTGGGAGCCAACGACCTGTCGAGCTCGGCCACGATCACCGCCCGCGACGTGTGGTGGGGCGACCCGAGCGGCCCTGGTGGCTCCGGACCGGGCAGCGGCGACGAGGTCAGCGCCGGGGTCGAGCTCGACGGCTGGCGCGCCGCCAGCGTCGGGGTGGTGGTCGCGGTCGAGGTGGATCGTCTCGACCTGGCCAGCGGGCAGAGCGCCACCAACACCATGCACCTGCGCAGCTGGGCCGAGCCGGACGGCGGGCTCGGCCTCGAGGTCGTCGACCCGAACGGCTGGGTGGCGTCGCCCCCCGCGGCGGTCCAGCTGGACGGCTCATCGGCCGAGCTCGCGCTCGCGGTCGCGGTTCCGGCCGGCACGCCAGCCGGCACCGTCGACCTGGTGACGGTCAGCGTGGTCTCGACCACCGACCCGGCCGACCGCGCCAGTGTCGCCTTCGAGGTGGTCGCGGGTGGCGACCTCGCCCGCCTCGAGGTCGAGCCGGCCGACGCGACGGTCACCCTCGGCGAGACCCTCGAGCTTCGGGTCGTGGGGGCGGACGGCTCCGGGCACACCTTCCCAGTGGTAGCGGAGTGGTCGACCGACGGAGGAGTCACCGACGACGGCCTCTTCCTGGCCACCGAAGCGGGGGACTTCACGGTGATGGCGCGGGTGGGTGACGTGGTGGGGTCGGCGACGGTGCGGGTGGTCCCGCCCGACGTCGCCCGGGTCGAGGTGAGCCCGGCCCGGGTCGTCCTGGCCCCAGGGGAGCAGACGAGCTTCACCGCCACCGTGTTCGACAGCGCCGGGGCAGCCGTCGCGGCCCGCCCGCGCTGGCGCTCGGAGGACGGCGCCGTCTCGGATCAGGGGGTCCTCCACGCCCCCCTCGTCGAAGGGGACTTCAGCGTGACTGCGGCGGTGCCCGGCGCGGCCGTGGTCGGCCAGGCCAGGGTCCACGTCGGCCTTGACGGCGACGGCGACGGCGTGCGCGACGCCGTCGAGTCGGCCGCCCCGAACGGTGGCGACGGCAACGCCGACGGCCTTCCCGACCGGGAGCAGGCCACGGTGGCGTCGCTCGCCTGGGGTCTGGGCTCGAGCTGGCTGACCGTCGCGGCGAGCTGCCCCCTGACCCGGGCCGACCTCTTCGAGCCCTCGGCCCGGGGTGGCGACCAGGGCTGGTCGTACCCTCTCGGCCTGCTCGAGCTGGAGCTCGCGTGCCCGAGCGCGAGCGTGACGGTCCTGCTGCACCGGGCCAGGGACCTCGGCCCGAGCCAGCTGCGCGCGGCGACTGGCGGCCAGGGGTTCGCGCCCCTGCCCGAGGTCGAGGTCGCGACCCTCGCCGTCGGTCCGTGGGTTGCTGCTGCGGCCAGCTTCGTCGCTGTCGATGGCGGGGCGGGCGACGCCGGCGGGGTGGACGGCACGATCCTGGTGCGCGTCGGCCCGGCCCTGCCCACGTCCCTCACCGTGCCGGTGGTCGCCCACCTCGAAGGGGTCGGGGGCACCCCCTGGCGTTCGGACGTGGCCGTCACCAACCCCTCCCCATGGCCCCTCGCGGTCGAGCTCTGCCTCGCGCCCGAGGGGTTGCAGGAGCTCGTCCGCCGCCAGACCTTGCCGGCCTGGGGCACGGTCTTGCTCGAGGACCTGGTGGAGGGGACCTTCGCCGCCGGGGAGGTGCGTGGCCCCTTGACCGTCGCCCCCGTCGGCCCCGGGCCGCGGCCGGCCATCCTGTCCCGGACCGTGGCCGAGCGGAGCTTCGGCCGCTTCGGGCAGTCGGTGCCGGCCTCGGCGCCCCTGCCGCCCGGTGAGTACCTGGTCACAGGCCTGCGCGAGGACTCGGCCTACCGCTCGAACCTCGCCGTGACCGCGGCCGAGCGCGACGTGACCGTCGCCGTCGAGCTGCTGCGCGGGGTCGACGGAGTGGTCGGCGTGGTGGAGCAGCACGTCCCGGCGAGGGCTCAGGTCCAGTGGAGTCTCGCCAGCCTCTTCCCCGGCCTGGCCCGGGCCGGCGTGCCGATGGCGGTGCGGGTGGCGACCTCGGCCCCTGCCATCCCGTACGCGTCGCTGGTCGACAACCTCTCGACCGACGCCGTCACCCTCGTCGCCGCGGCTCCGGGCCGCGAGTGGGTGGTGCCGGTGGTGGCCCACAACCCGGGCCAGCAGGGCACCTCCTGGCGATCGGACCTGGCCCTGGTCAACCCCGGCGTGGAGACGGTCACGGTCCTGCTCGAGTACCTGCCGGAGGGGGTCGACAACGGTGCCGGTGGGCCCGTCGCCGAGGTCGTCCTCGCGCCGGAGGAGGTGGCGGTCGCGGCGGACGTCGCCGGGGACCGGTTCGGGGTCACCGACGGCAAGGGGGCGCTGCGGGTCACTGCCTCGGCGCCGGTGGTCGTCGCCTCGAGGGTCTACACCGGGCGCGGTGACGGCTCGACCACCGGTCACGGCGTGGCGGCGGTGCCGCTCGCCGCATACGCCACGCCGCCTCAGGCTCTGGCCGGGGTCCGCACCGCCGGCGGCTACCGCTCGAACCTCGGGCTGGTCGCGGCCGAGGGGCCGGTGGCGGTCACGGTGACCCTGCGCGACGGCGACGGCGGCGTGCTCGCCACCGCGACCGTCGAGGTGCCGGCGAGGAGCTTGCGCCAGCTCGGCGTGCAGGGCCTCTTCCCGGGAGCTCCCCCCCTGTCCCCTGCAGGCTCCCTGAGCCTCAGCGCGTCGGGCCCGGTCCTGGGCTACCTGTCGGTCGTCGACCCGAGCTCGCAAGACCCGGTCTACGACCTGCCCCAGGGTCTCGCCCGACCCTCGAGCGGGGACCGGGCGAACCGGTGGCGAGATGCCGGCGTCCGGAGCGCCCCCCCAGTGCCAGGAGATCGGGCCCGGGAACCCACACGCCGGGGACGCGGCCACGCTTGTGAGGGACACCCCCCGCAGGGGAGCCCGCGGTCTCGACCACCGTCAACGGCTCGGCCGCGGCCGCGCGCCGGCCGCGGAGGGCTGACCTGACTGCCCCGGCCACCCCACCTCGACCCCGCCCCGGCTCACGTCGTGGACGACGAAGCCCTCGTTCTCCCAGACCACCGGCAGGGGATGGGGCGACGGCCGTTCGACGACGGCGAACGAGGCGCCGTAACGGCGGGCGACCTGGAGCAGGCGGCTGGTGGGCAGGCGGCGGTAGACCTCGGCCGTGAGCCGGGCGTTGGCGAAGTAGTCGCCCCTGAACCGCGCCTGGGCGCCCGGCACCAGCGCCTCGAACCGCTCTCTCCAGACCGGGGCGTAGTCGGGCGCGAACGCGACCTCGAGCAGCTCGGACAGGGTCACCACCGTGGACCGCTCGGAGTGAACCCGCCAGTCCGGGAGGTACAGCCACCACAGGTGGGGGGGCGTGACGAAGACGGCGTTGCGCGGGGTGTGGTCGCGCGCCCACTGCTGGCAGCGCACCCAGGGGCTGTCGCCGGCGCCCGGGAAGACCCCCGGCCGCCACGCGTCGAAGCCCCTCGCCACCACCGCGTTGACCGCGACCAGGCCGCCGACCACCGCGACGCCGAGCGCCCGGCCGAGCGCTCCGCGGCGCAGGACCCCCCGGCCCGCGAGCAGGAGCACCGGGAGGGCGGCCACCGACAGCAGGGTCGTCGCGGCGGTGAGCAGGGCGAGGCCGGAGCGGTCGAGCCCGCCGGCGCGGTAGGTCCGCGCCAGCAGCTCGGCGAAGTGCAGGTAGCCGAGGACCAGCAGCGGCACCCCGACGCGCAGGATCTGGGCCTGGACGATCGCCACCACCGGCAGCCAGTGGGTGGTCACGACCTGGACCGCCAGCACCCCGAGGGCGGCGAGCACGAAGCTGGTCACCGCCTGGTCATGAGCCAGGCGGGGCCGGGCGCGGCGGGCGAGCCAGACCATCGCCAGGCTGCCGAGGCTGCTGACGCTGCTGACCCAGACGTAGAAGTGCGGCGACACCAGCGCGAACGCGTTCTCGAGGGCGCCGTTCTTGACCGTGGCGAGCCACGAGGGGTCGACCGCCAGGCCGCGCTGCGGGCTTGTGAGCCACCACCCGAGCACCGGCGCCGCCGCGGCCGCGAACAGCGCGACGCCGGCGAGCAGCCGCAGGGGGCCCACCCGGCGCCAGTGCCAGAGCGCGTCGAAGCCGATCAGCACCAGCATCAGGCCGGCCGAGATGACGTGCAGGTTGAAGGTCGCCCCGAGCACCGCGCAGGCGAGCGGGAACCGGCCGCGCAGGTGCAGGGTCATGGCGAGCAGGGTGAACGGCAGGACGAAGGTCCGCGGCAGGAGCAGGAACTCGAGCAGCGGGAAGGCACCGAAGGAGAGGTGCGGCATCACCAGCACCACCACCGCCAGGAGCGCGGCCAGCGGGTCCTCCCACAGCGTCCGGGCGAGGGCGTACAGCGCCCAGAAGGTCAGGTAGGTGGCGGCGAGGTGGACCGCGAGCAGCGTCGCCGCCAGCGCCCCGGCGCGCGCCGCCGGCACGAAGAGCAGCCAGAAGTACGAGTAGTGGGTGTGCCGCAGGTCGAGGAAGCGGTCGCCCGGGAACAGCCCGGGGTCGGCCCACTTGGCGAGGAACGGGAGGTGGATCGACTGGTCGCCGGTGCCGACGTGGTAGCCGACCGCGACCACCGAGACCGCGGTTGCCAGCGCGAACAGGAGGTGCTGCCGCCAGCGCGAGCCGGCGAGGCGCTCGGCGAGGGCGAGCACGCGGTCGCTGGCCGGGCCACGGGCGGCGTGGTTCGGCATCCTCACAGGGCTCGCAGCGCCTCGGCCGGTCGCGTCGCCATCCCCTGCATCGCCGGGCCGAGGCTGAAGACCACCCCGACCGCGACCGCGATCGCGATGCCCTCCGCCATCACCGCCAGCGGGATCGCCGGCGGCAGCAGCCCGGACAGGTCCCCCGCCGGCAGGAGCTCCAGGCCGGCGATCGCGATCGGCGGCGCCAGGCAGGCGCCGGCCGAGACCTGCAGCAGCGCCTCGCCGACGATCCGGCGCGCGACCCGCCACCGGCTCCAGCCGAGGCTCTGCAGCAGGGCCATCTCCTGTCTGCGCTCGACGACCCCCAGGCTCATGGTGGTGGCGACCGTGATCGCGGCCACCACGACCGCCAGCAGGGCGAGGACGCGAGCGTAGACCCCGACCAGGTCGAGGTTGCGCAGGCGGGCCGAGAAGAGGTCGGAGGGGCTCGCCTCCAGGCGGGGCAACGTGCGGTGGATGTGGTCGAGCACGGGCTTGAGCTCGACGCCGTCCCTGAGGTCGAGGAAGACCAGGTTGACCCTGCCGCCCAGGTCGAACAGGCGCTGGGCCGTGGGGATGTCCACGACCGTGCCGGTGTCGAGGAACGCGCGCCCGGAGTGGTACAGCCCCACCACCTCGAGCCGGGTCCGCCCGATGTCGACGCGGTCTCCTGGCTGCAGCTCGAGCTGCTCGGCGGCCACGTCGCCGACGAGCAGCTCGTCGCTGCCCTCCGGGCCGCGCCCCGCCACCACCCGGAGGCCGCCCGCGATGCGCTGGCGTGGGTCGAGGCCGAACACGAACAGGAAGTTGCGGGGCTCCAGCCGGGTCGTGGCGACCACGACCTCCGACACCGCCTCCACCCCAGGCACCTGCCTCAGCTCCTCGACGTCGCCGCCCGTCATGCGCGAGTCCATCGGGAACGGGGAGCCCGCCCGCATCACCGCCACGTCGGTGCCGAGCTCGTCCACCAACCCCTGCGCCTGGAGCTTCATGCCGTGGGCGAGGGAGACCAGCAGGATGTAGTTCCCGGTCGCGACCGCGATCCCGCTGACCGTCAGCAGCGTCCGCGCGGGCCGTCGGAGGACGCTACGGATGGCCGGCAGCATCGATCCCCTCGCCCGCGCCCGAGCGCGGCGGCGACCCGGCCTGTGCCCGCTCGCCCCGCGCCCCCGGCAGCGCGCCGGTGGGAGCGAGCCGCCCGTCGGACATGCGCAGCACCCTGTCGAGCGAGCCGGCGAGGGCCTCGTCGTGGGTCACCAGCAGCAGCGTCCCGCCGCAGCCGCTGGACCAGTCCAGGAGCGCGGCGACGATGAGGGCGCCGGTCTCGGAGTCGACGCTGCCGGTCGGCTCGTCGGCCAGCACGGCGCGCGGGCTCCCGACCAGTGCACGAGCCACGGCCACGAGCTGTCGCTCCCCCCCCGACAGCCGGGCGGCGAGGGTGCCGGCGCGGTGGCCGAGGCCGAAGCGCTCGACCATCCCCTCGACCCGGCGCCGGCGGTCCTGGCGGCGGGCACGCCCGACCAGCGGCAGGGTGAGGTTCTCGGCGACCGTGAGGTGGGGCAGGAGGTGGTGGAGCTGGAAGACGATGCCGATGTTGGCCCCTCGCCACGCCTCGCGCGGGCGGAGCTCGCCGGCCGGGCGGCCGTCGACGAGGAGCTCGCCCGCGTCGGGGTCGTCGAGGAGGGCGAGGAGGGAGAGCAGGGTCGACTTGCCGCAGCCGGTCCGACCCACGATGGCGACCCGCTCCCCCGCGGCGACCTCGAGGTCGACGCCGCGCAGCGCGGAGACGAGGCCGCCCTCGAAGCTCCGGGCGAGGCCTCGCGCGGAGTACGTCAGCCCGCCCACCGTCTCGACGCTCATGGTCGGCCCCCTGTCGGCGCGCCGATTGCGGGCGCGCGACCCCGCCGCCCGGGCATTCTACCGAGGCGTGCCCGGGCCCGTCGAGGCGCCGACGTCCGGGCTACACTGCCACCCGAGGGGTGCCCATGGCTGGATCGAGGCTCCGAGGATGGCGCCGGCTCGCCGCAGCGACCTGGCGGACACCGGACAACCCGCAGTACTACGGCGCTGCCGACGTGGACGCCGCGCCGCTGCTCGAGTTCATCGCCCGCGCCCGCGAGGCGGGCCGGCCGGTGACCGTCACCCACCTCCTCGGCCGGGCCGTCGGTCACGCCTTCGGACGGCACCCGGAGGCCAACTTCCGGCTGGTGTGGGGGCGTGCCGTCCCCCGCCGCTCGGTCGACGTGTTCATCGTCGCCGCCGTCGACGGCGGGCGATCGTTGTCCGGGATCCGGGTCGACCGGGTCGACTCGCGATCGGTGTTCGACGTGGCCGAGGAGCTCGAGCGACGGGTCGAGGAGCTGCGGGGCGGCCACGAGCGCACCATGGGCGCCGGGGCCACGTTCGCCGACCTCCTGCCGTGGCCGTTGCTGCGCCTCGCCGTCCGCTTCCTGCCCTGGCTCGCCGGCGAGGCCGGCGTGAGCGTGCGCGCCCTCGGGATGCCGGCCTGCCCGTTCGGCTGCGCCATGGTCACCAACGTCGGCGCCCTCGGCCTGCCGGCGGCGTTCGGTCCGCTCGCCCCGCTCTACCGGGTCCCCGTGCTGGTCGTCGCCGGCGAGATCGTCGACCGGCCGGTCGCGGTCGACGGGCGGGTCGAGGTGCGCGCGATGCTGCCCGTGGTCGCGACCTTCGACCACCGGTACTACGACGGGTTCCTCGCCGGCGAGCTCCAGCGCGCGTTCTTGGGCTACCTCGCCGACCCGATCGCCCACGAGGGCGAGCCGAGCCCCCCGCCCCGCGCCCCGGAGAGCTGAGGGGTCGCTCCCGGCCTCCCGCACCGGGCCGGCGGCACGACCCGGCGGCCGGTGCAGCCGAGGGAGCGAGCCGGGGGCCCTCGAGCGCGGTCGCGCCACACCGGTCGTGGCCGGTGGTGACGCGGCCGCCCGCGCGACCCAGGGCCACGCCCGGCGACCAACGCCGCCACTCCCCACGCGCCGCCGGTGCCTCGTCGACCCGTCGGGCGAGAGGATCCGCAGCGGCGACGACGGCGGGGCCGTTGCCCCGCCCCCGGGCCAGGGCTATGATGCGGAGAGGAGGGCGTTCCGAGGTCGCGCGTGCGCCCTCCGAGGGGGTCTCGCATGCGCGCACCGATCCTGCGGTTTTTTCTCGCGTCCCTTCCCGTGCTCGTCGCCGTCCACGCCGGTGCCCAGGTGCCCATGCCGGTCTACGTGGTGCCGGTGGTGGTCAAGGCGCCCGGCGCCAACGGCACGAGCTGGTCGACCGACCTGTTCATCAGCAACCTCGGCACCCGCCAGGCGAAGGTCAGCGCCCACTACTTCGTCTCGGGGCGGACAAACACCTTCAACGGCACCTTCGCCAAGCCGGACGTCACCCTCGCGGTGGGGCAGACCCTGATCGTGCAGGACCTCATCGGCAGCTGGTTCCCCAGCGCGGGAACCTCCACCAAGGGCTGGCTCTTCATCGCCGACACCGGCCCCATCGACTGCGCGGCCGACGAGCCCGAGGCGGCCAAGCTGGCGGTCTCGACCCGGGTGTTCAACCAGGCCGGCGGGGGTGCGACCTACAGCCAGATCGTCGAGGCCTCCTGGGGTGCGTTCAACATGTCGGCCGAGCCGACGGTCTTCACTGGCATCCGCAACCAGGGCACCGCCGTGCCGGGCTCCCGCACCAACGTCGGGGTGGCCAACCTGGCGACCGTCCCCATCACGGTCGAGGTCAAGGCCATTCGCAGCGGTGGTGCGCAGGCCGGGGTGGCCACCCGGGAGATCCCCGCGCTGTCGCTGCAGCAGTGGGACCTGCAGTCGCTCGGGATTCCCCCCTTCGGCATCGGTGGGCGGGTCGAGGTCCGCCTCGTCAACCCCAACTACGACCCCTGCGCGGACGGCGAGAACGCCCCGGGTTGCATCGACCGCTGCACCGAGGGGTGCAACGGCCGCTACTCCTTCTCGGATGTCAAGGTGTTCGTCGCCTACGCGTCGAACGTCGACAACACCACCGGCGACGGCGAGAACATGCTGCCGGTGATCGACCACCTGGCGTTCTACGACTGGGTCGGTGACTACCAGGACGCCAACTGCCCGGACAAGAGCGGCGCGATGCTCGAGGGCGCGCTCCGGCGTCTGGGGTTCGCCAGGCCGGACCAGCCGACGTTCCGCCGAGTCAGGGACTGAGCCAGGCTCGCGGTCCGCGCCGGCCGGCACCCGCCTGAACGGTGCCGGAGTGGCCGGCACTCGAGCGTGCTGCGGGGCTCGGGGTCGCGCCCGTCCCCCCTCGTCGTGGGTCGGCTCCCGCCTCCCGCTGTCATCCCGAGCGGCCTCATGCCCCTCCGGGGCACCGGTTCTGACGACTGACATGGCCACGGCGCGGCGTTTCTCGAGTTGTTGACGGCGAGGCGAGTGACGAGGTCGAGACTCGCCGGGCGCGAGCCATGTCAGGAGGGAGCCCGTCGTCGCTGCTGGCGGACGCCGTCCTCTGCGGGCGTGCGGGCTCAGGCGGCGGGGGCGGTGGAGGCGGCCAGGCGCTCCAGCTGGCGGTCGTGGGGGCGGGCGAGCAGGAGCTGCGCGGCGAGCGCGCCGGCGAGCGCCAGGAACATGTCCCACTGCGTGTCCCACGGGTCGCCCTGGGTGCCGAGGAAGGCCGAGGCGTCGGCGCCGAGCAGAACCGCCGACCACCACTCGACCAGCTCGTAGCAGGCGCTGAAGGCCAGGCAGACGCTGGCCACGAGGACGAAGAGCCAGGCCCCGGGGGCGAGCGGCGTGCGGCGGAGGAGGACCTCGCGCGCGAGGATGGCGGGGATGAACCCCTGCGCCAGGTGGCCGAGGCGGTCGTAGTGGTTTCGGGCCAGGCCGAGCAGGTCCTTGACCCACTCGCCGAGCGGCACCTCGGCGTAGGTGTAGTGGCCGCCCAGCATGAGGATCGAGGCGTGCAGGAGCAGCAGCCGGTAGAGCAGCGGCGTGAGCGGGAAGCGGCGGGCGGTGGCGACGAGCAGCGGCGCGCCGACCATCACCGGCGCCACCTCCAGGAACCAGGTCAGGCGGTCGTGCGGGCCGATGCCCGACGCCACCAGCAGCGCCAGGGCGACGACCAGCAGCACCAGCGGCTCGCGGCGACGGGGCTCTCTCGGGGCGGTCACGGTCCCTCCTGGCGGCACGGGCGAGAACGCTACCGCCAGCGGCGCGGCCGGTCAACCGCGGCCGGCGCCGCCGCCTCAGCGGGCCCCGCTCGGCCCCTCGACCGTGACCCGGACGCCGAGGCCGGAGAGCTCCACCGTCTCGCCCGGGCTGGCCACCACCCACTCGCGCCACTCGGCCTCGTTCGGCGACCACGCCTCCTTCTCGGTCAGGCCGACCCGGATGGCGAGCCGCCCGGTGGCCTCCTCGAGCACGAACGGCAGCAGGAAGCAGCGGTCCTCCCGCCGCGCCAGCCGGAAGCCGATGGTCGACCCCTCGCGCCCGGCCAGGGGCAGGGGTCGGAAGCCCTCCTGCTCCACCCGCAGGGTCACCCGCCGGTCCGCCAGGGTGAAGGCCGGCCAGCGCTCGCGCTCGGCCGCCGGCAGCTGCAGGTAGACCTTCTCCGCCACCCAGCGCAGGTAGCTCACGAGGTCCCCCTCGGCGCTGAAGTGCTCGCGGTCGAAGGCGACGCAGCCCGACCCCGGCTCGCCCAGGAACGGGTAGCGGGCGGCCCAGGCCGCGCCGCCCGCGACCCGGTCCACCGCCCAGCCGCCGTGGCTCAACCGGCCGTCGGCCGTCACCACCCCCTGCTCTCCCCCCGGGAACGCCCGCGCCGACAGCAGCAGCATGCCGCGCTCCGGGTGGAGGAGGGCGACGAACACCCCCGCCACCCCCGGGCAGCCGCAGGCGGCGTCGGCCACCTCCAGCCGCGGCCGCGCCGGCTCCCCCCCGGCGACCACGGTCGCCCCCGCCAGGGCGAGCGCGAGGAGGCCCACCGTCACCGATCTGCTCATGCTCACCTCCCGGCGTCGTCCCCTCCAGGGTAGCAGCAAAGGCCCGGCCCGGGCGGCCGGCCCCGGCTGCCGCCACCGCCTTCGAGCGCGGCCGTGCCGCTATGCCCGCCCGGGCACGCCCGCCCGCGGCGCCGGTGTAGAATCCGCCGGTGCCCGAGGACCAGGCCCCGCCCCGTCCGCTCCTGCGACGCGTCCCGGATGGGCGCCGCAGCCCGGTGCCGCTGCTCGAGCCGGTCTTCATGGGCTACGTGGCGCTCATGCTCGGGCCCCTGGTGGCCGCCGCCTGTGCGCTCTTCAACGCGCTCTCCCTGCGGCGGCTGCGGCCGACGCTGGTGGCGCTCGCGGTCGGCGCGGGCGGCTGGCTCGGCGCGGGCCTGGTCCTGACCGGGCTGGTCGCCGCCGGCGTCTCCAACCCCGGCCTGGTCCTGCTCGGCGTCCGCGCCTTCGACCTCGGCGCGGGCGCGCTGCTGGCGGCCAGCCAGTGGGGGCAGGTCCGCGGCCACCGCCTCCTCGGCGGGCGGGTCGTCCCCCTCCTGTCGGCGATCCTGGTCGCGTTCGCCGCCACGTTCTTCTTGCCCTGGCGGGCGACGGCCGTCCTGCTCGGGCTCTGGCCGGTGCTGCTCCATGAGTGACCCCGGCCCGGTCCCGTCCCCGCAGGGCTCGAGGGCCGACATGGTCCTCCACCTCCTGGCCGTCGGCCAGGTCGAGCGGGCACGGGAGATGGCCGCGGGCCTGATCGCCGCCGACCCGAACGACCCGTTCGGCCACCTCCTCCTGAGCCACGTCCTGCTCGTCGTCGGCCAGCCCGAGGCGGCGCTGGCCGCGGCCGACGAGGCCGTGCGCCTGGCGCCCGACCACGACG
>CAYTJW010000036.1:0-17334 GCA_964438135.1 uncultured Thermoanaerobaculia bacterium | reverse complement strand
GACCTGGACCTCGACCTCGACCTGGACCTCGACCTCGACCTGGACCTGGACCTCGACCTGGACCTGGACCTGATCCCCACGGCAGCGGTCGAGGGAGCCGTGAGGGTCTCACCCCCGAGGGTCGCCCGGCCGGTCCACCTCCCGGTGCGGGTATAATGCCGCCGCTGTCCCCGGCCTGACGAGGCGCGGCGCAGCGGAGGTGCAGTGGTCGCCAGGGTGGTCGGCGTGGTCGGAAGCCCCCGGCGCGGCTCGTGCCGCGTCGGTGGCCCGGCCGTCGGCCCCGGCGACCATGTCATTGCCGGGCGCCCGTGGGGCCTGGTCGGCCCCTAGACCCTCACCGAGCCGCGATGTCGAGGCCCGTCCGACGGGGACGCCCGGTCGTTCCCCGGCCGGCGGGCGAGCCCGAAGAGGTGACGCCGATGTACGCACCGGTCGACAAGTTCCCCCACTTCCCCAGCCTCGAGCGGCGCGTCCTCGAGCTGTGGCGGGAGACCCGCGCCTTCGAGGCGCTGCGGGAGAAGAACCGCGGCGGCCGGACGTGGAGCTTCCTCGACGGCCCCATCACCGCCAACAACCCGATGGGCGTCCACCACGCCTGGGGGCGGGCGCTCAAGGACATGTACCAGCGCTACCACGCCATGTGCGGCGAGGAGCTGCGCTTCCAGAACGGCTTCGACTGCCAGGGCCTGTGGGTCGAGGTCGAGGTGGAGAAGGCGCACGGTTTCAAGACCAAGCAGGACATCGAGACCTACGGCGTGGCCCGCTTCGTCGAGGACTGCAAGGAGCGGGTCCGCACCTTCTCCCGCATCCAGACCGAGCAGTCGATCCGCCTCGGCTACTGGATGGACTGGGACAACTCGTACTTCACGATGTCCGACGAGAACAACTACACCATCTGGTCCTTCCTCAAGAAGTGCCACCAGCGCGGCTTCGTCCACAAGGGCCTCGACGCCATGCCGTGGTGCCCCCGCTGCGGCGTCGGCCTGTCCGAGATGGAGATGCACGAGGGCTACCGCTGGGTCGAGGACCTGTCGGTGCTGGTGCGGTTCCCGCTGCGCGGCCGCGAGCGCGAGGCCCTGCTGGTGTGGACCACCACCCCCTGGACCCTGACCTCCAACGTCGGCGCCGCCGTCAACCCGGAGATGGACTACCTCCGCGTCCGCCAGGGCGACTGGACCTACGTCGTCGGCAAGGACAACTGGCAGGGCGAGCGCGCGGTCGAGGTGGAGACCGCCACCGCCACGGGCAAGAAGCGGCGGGTGGTGAAGCTGCCGAGCATCCCCGAGCACCTCGGCCGGCACGGCGCGGTGGAGGTGCTGGGGACGGTCAAGGGAGCGGAGCTGGTCGGGCTCGAGTTCGACGGCCCGTTCGACCACCTCCCGGCCCAGGCCGAGCCGGGCGGCTACCCCTACCCGGACCCGCAGCGGCTCGACCGCAGCGGCACCGCCTGCCACCGCGTCATCCCGTGGGCGGCGGTCACCGGCAGCGAGGGCACCGGCATCGTCCACATCGCCCCCGGCTGCGGCAAGGAGGACTTCGAGCTGGGCCGCGAGCACGGCCTGGTCGCCATCTCGCCGCTCGACGAGGCGGGGGTGTTCCTGGAGCGCTTCGGCGCCCTGGCCGGCCGCCGCGCCCACGACGTGGGCCCCGACATCGCCGCCGACCTCGAGCGGCGCGGCCTGCTGGTCGGCACCGAGCAGTACCCGCACCGTTACGCCCACTGCTGGCGCTGCGGCACGGCCATCCTCTACCGGCTGGTCGACGAGTGGTTCATCGCCATGGGCTGGCGGCAGGAGATCGTGCGCCTGGTGCCGAAGATCCGCTGGATCCCGGACTACGGCGAGCAGCGCGAGCTCGACTGGCTCGAGAACATGGGCGACTGGATGATCTCCAAGAAGCGCTACTGGGGCCTCGCCCTGCCCATCTGGCGCTGCCCGGACTGCGACTGGTTCGACGTCGTCGGCAGCCGCGAGGAGCTCGAGCAGCGCGCCGTCGCCGGCTGGGAGGAGCTCGCGGGCCGGAGCCCGCACCGGCCGCACGTGGACGCGGTCACGATCCGCTGCGAGCGCTGCGGCGGCACGGCGTCGCGGGTGCCCGACGTCGGCAACCCGTGGCTCGACGCCGGCATCGTCCCCTACTCGACCCTCGGCTACGCGAGCGACCGCGAGCACTGGCGGCGGTGGTTCCCGGCCGACCTGGTGCTGGAGTGCTTCCCGGGCCAGTTCCGCAACTGGTTCTACGCCCTGCTGGCGATGAGCACCATGATGCAGGAGGAGCTCTGGGCCGACCGCGCCCCGGACGGCGAGTCGGCCACCGAGCCGCCCTTCAAGACCCTGCTCGGCTACGCCCTGGTCCTCGACGAGGAGGGGCGGGAGATGCACAAGAGCCTGGGCAACGCGATCGAGTTCAACGCCGCGGCCGAGACCATCGGCGCCGAGGTCATGCGCTACATCTTCGCCGCCCAGAACCCGACCACCAACCTCCGCTTCCCGGACATCGGCGCCCTCCGCCGGACCGACGTCGTCCACCTCGACCAGGAGGTGCAGCGGACCCTGCTCACGCTCTGGAACTGCTACAGCTTCTACGTCACCTACGCCACCGTCGACGGCATCACCCCGGACCGCCTCGACGTGCCGCTCGCGGAGCGCTCGGAGCTCGACCGCTGGATCGTCGCCAAGTACCAGGGCCTGGTCCGGGTCGCGCGCGACTGCTTCGAGCACTACCGGGTGCACATCCTGATGCAGGCCTTCGAGCAGTTCCTGGAGGACCTGTCGAACTGGTACCTGCGCCGGTCGCGGCGCCGCTTCTGGAAGAGCGAGAGCGACTCCGACAAGCTCGCCGCCTACGCCACCCTCTTCGAGGTACTGGAGGGGGTCTGCCGGGTGATGGCGCCGGCGCTGCCGTTCCTGACCGAGGAGATCTACCAGAACATCGTCCGGGGGGTGGTGCCGGGGGCGCCGGTCTCGGTCCACCTGCTGCCCTTCCCGGAGGTCGAGGAGGCCCGCCGCGACGACCGGTTGGTCGAGCGGATCGACGTCGTCGTCCGCTACAAGAACCTCGGCCTGGCGGTGCGCAACGAGCAGGGGCTCAAGGTCCGCCAGCCGCTCGCCCGCCTGCTGGTGCGGCCGGCGTCCGAGGTCGAGCGCGAGGCGCTCTCAACCCCGGCCCTGCGCGACCAGCTGCTCGAGGAGCTCAACGTCAAGCGCCTCGAGCTGGTCGGCTCGACCGAGGGCCTGGTGCGGCTCGAGGTGCGGCCCAACTTCAAGGCGCTGGGGCCGAAGTACGGTCAGCGGGTGAAGGAGATCCAGGCCGCCCTGGCCGCGGCCGACCCGCTCGCGGTTCAGGAGGCCCTCGACAGCTGCGGGACCTACCGGCTGCTCCTCGGCGCCGGCCAGGTCGAGCTGTCGGCCGCCGAGGTCGAGGTGCGGCAGACCCCGGCCGAGGGGCTGGCGGTGGCGTTCCAGGGCGGCGCCTTCGTCGCCCTCGACACGGTCGTCACCGACGAGCTCAGGCGGGAAGGGCTGGCGCGGGACTTCGTCCGCGGCGTGCAGGCCGAGCGCAAGGCCCTCGACCTCGAGGTGGCCGACCGCATCCGCCTCCGCTACCGCGCCTCCGACGAGGTCGGCGCGGCGGTGGCCGAGTGGGACGCCTACATCCGCCGCGAGACCCTGGCCGTCGAGCTCTCGTCCGACCCCGACCTCGACGGCGAGGCGCAGTTCAAGGTCGGCGGCAGCCCGGTGCGCGTCGAGGTGGCGCGGGTGGAGCGGGGGTAGGGGCGGTGAGGATCGAGAGTCTCACGCCCGAGTCGAGCTCCGCGGGGGCATCCAGAACGTGGACCTAGACCTGGACCTGGACTTGGACCTGGACCTGGACCTGGACCGACGGTCCGGGCCCACCCGGCGCGGGCGGCCTTCGGGGATCGGTCGAGGTCGAGGACGAGGTCGAGGTCCAGGTCGAGGTGGGGCTGCGAGCCCCTGCAACGCTCTCGGGCGCTCCGACCACCCGGGAGTCTCCGAAGAGAAAGGCACACCACCATGACCTCGGTCTACGACACCCTGCTCGAGCGCGGCTTCGTCTGCCAGGTGAGCGACGAGGCGAGGGTGCGCGAGCTGCTCGGGGGCCCGCGCGTCACGGTCTACGTCGGCTTCGACCCCTCGGCCTCGAGCCTCCACCTCGGCAGCATGGTGCCGATGATGGCGCTCAAGCACCTGCAGCGGGCCGGCCACCGGGTGGTGGCGCTGGTCGGCGGCGCCACCGGCATGATCGGCGACCCGTCCGGCCGCTCGGAGGAGCGCAGCCTGCTCGACCCGGAGCGGCTGGCGGCGAACGTGGCCGGCGTGCGGGCGGTGCTGGCGAGGTTCCTGGACGACCCGTCGAACCCGCCGCTGCTGGTCGACAACGCCGACTGGATCGGTCCCATGTCCTTCGTCGAGTGGCTGCGGGACGTGGGCAAGCACTTCACGGTCAACTACATGCTCGCCAAGGACTCGGTCCGCTCGCGGCTTGCCAGCGAGTCGGGGATCTCCTACACCGAGTTCAGCTACATGACCCTGCAGGCCTACGACTTCCTGCACCTCTTCGACGCGGAAGGGTGCGTTCTGCAGGCCGGCGGCTCGGACCAGTGGGGCAACATCACCGCCGGCATCGAGCTGATCCGCAAGCTGCGCGGCGCCGCCGCCTGCGGCCTCACCTTCCCCCTCCTGACCACGGTGACGGGCGAGAAGTTCGGCAAGTCGGCCGGCAACGCCATCTGGCTCGACCGCGAGCGCACCCGGCCGTGGGACATGTTCCAGTTCCTGGTCCGCCAGGACGACCGCGACGTGGTCAGGCTGCTCAGGCTGCTGACCTTCCTGCCCGCGGACGAGGTCGTCCGGCTGGAGGCTTCGCTCAGCAGCGACCCCGGCGCGCGCGCGGCGCACCGGGCGCTGGCGGTCGAGGTCACCGCCCTCGTCCACGGCCGCGCGGTGGCCGAGGAGCTCCTCCGCGCCGCCGACACGGTCTACTACTCGGAGATTCGCGACCTGTCCGACGAGACCCTGTCCTCGGTGCTGGCCGACGCCCCGTCGGTCGACGTCACCCGCGCCGAGCTCACGTCCGGCCTCGGCCTGGTCGACCTCCTGGTCCGCTCCGGCCTGGCCGCCTCCAAGGGCGCCGCCCGCCGCCTGCTCGACCAGGGCGGGGTCTACGTCAACAACGTCCGCGTCGAGTCAGCCACCGTCGTCGGCCCCGCCCACCTCGCCTCCCCGTCCTTCCTGGTCCTGCGCTCGGGCAAGAAGAACCAGTGCCTGGTGCGGGTGGTGTGACCCGTAGCCGTACTCGTGCCCGTGCCCGTACCCGTACCCGTACCCGTACCCGATGGACGCCGGCGTCCCCCTGCCCCCACCGCCGTCCCGACGGCCCCATCCTGTCATTCCGAGCCCGGGGCGGTTGGGCGGGCGTGCCCGGGCGAGGAATCCCTGGCGGCGATGAACAGCGCCACGGCAGCGACGGGCGGGCGACCGCCCGGCGACGACGCCCGTCGCTCCGGGGCTAGGCTATCCCCTCGAGCCGGCAGATCCACAGCCGGAAGAAGCGGTCCGCGATAACGAACGAGCCGTCCTCGCGGGCGACGACGTCGCGTTCGAGCAGGGCGCTCGCCGCGCGCTGCGCGCTCGACGCCGAGCGCAGGCCGTGCCGCCTGAGCACCTCGGCCGAAAAGGGATGGGCGGTGCCCTCGGCGTGAGCGATGGCCCGCAGCAGGCGCCGCTGATTCGCAGGCAGCGACTCCCAGAGGGTGGCGAACGCGAAGCTCTCCCGCTCGAGCAGGCGACGGACGGCCTCGGCGACGAGCGAGTCGGTCACCTGCCCGCCCTCCTCGCACAGCTCCCACAGCGCGTGGCACAGGGCCTGGGTGTGAAAGGGGTGCCCCTCGGTCAGACGGCAGACGCTGCCGACCTGCTCGGCGCCGATCCTCCTTCCGGTCGCCGCGAAGCGGGCCGCGATGTGGGCTTGCCAGTGCTCCTCGGCGATGGGTCCCAGGCTCCAGCGCGCGCCGGCGCGGTAGAGGGGCTGCGTGGGCTCGAGGATCATCCTCGAGATGAGGTGCTTGCGGCTGCCCAGGAACAGGTAGCAGACCTCGTCCTGGGCCTGCACGACGGCCCGCAGGCGGCGCTCGATGGTGGGGCTCCCGTACTGCAGGACCTGCTGGAACTCGTCGAGCACCACCACGACCCGCCGCGCCCCTTCGGCTGCGATCCGAGCCGGCACCGCCAGGACGTCCTCCAGCGTGGGCGCGGCCGGCGCCAACCGCTCCGCGCCGAAGGACACCGTCGGCTTGCCGTCCTCGTCGAGGGTCACCGCGGGGCGGAGCTGGGAGAAGAGCCTCCGGCCAGTGGCCAGGAGGCGGTCTGCTCGGCTCGCCATCGCCGTCGTGACCGCCCGCGCCACCGCCACGGCGAAGCCGGCCTCGTCCTCGGTCGGCCACAAGTCGACGTAGGCGGCGACGAACTCGCCCCTGGGCAGTCGGGCGAGCGCACGCTGGACCAGGGAGGTCTTGCCGACGCGGCGCTCGGAGACCAGGAACACCTTGTCGCCGTTGCGCATGGCCGCGAGCAGGTCGGCCAGCTCCCGCTCCCGGTTGCAGAATGCCTCGCCGCTGACGATGCCGCCGTAGCGAAAGGGGTTGACCACGTTACGCACCTCGCGTTACGCATGATGCGTAATTCGGTCGATGGCGTCAAGCCCGGCTCACGGGAGCTCGCTGCTCTCGGTCCGTGGCCTGAGCGCCGTCTTGACACGCCCCCCGGGGGGACCGCTAGCATTGACAGCACGTTGAGTTGGGCGGACCGCGGAGCCTCTCTGCGGGCGACACGGAGTGCAGCATGGGTGCCACGTGTCACGAAGTCCACGAAGGTGCGGCTCAGACGACGGGCGGCGAGCGGAGCGAGGAGCTGTCGCTGAAAAGTGCCAGGCACGCTATTCCGGCATTGTACGCGGAGACGCCGGTGGCAGGGAGCTGGAGACTCCCCCCACGGCGTTGCCAGGTGGGCGACGCAACGGTGCCGGTCACGCCATTCCGCCACTCTGTGCGGAGGCGCCGCTGACCGGCGGGACCCGGGCCGAGGACATCCGCCGGGCGCTCGAGGAGCGCCGGCAGCGCCCGGAGCGGCGGGTGCCGCCGGCACGCCGGAGGAGCCAGACCCTGCGCACACTGGCGCGGGGGATCTGGGCGACGGTGCCGGACGAGCAGCTCCTCCTCGCCCTGCGCCCCGGCTCCGACCCCCTCGGCAGGCCGCTGGGGGCGGCCTGAGCCGGTGGCTCGACGCGCTCCGAGGACCGGGCGGAGCGCGCATGAGCGGCCGGAGGCAGCATGGGTGCCACGTTTCACGAAGTCCACAGAGGTGAGGCGCAGACGACGGGCGGCGAGCGGAGCCTCGTTCGACATTGTGGTGAAGGTGACGCGTGGCACCGATGTGGCACCGATGTCGCGGGTGCTCAGGCCAAGGTCGGCGACGGCGGCCGCCAGCCGCTCGCAGTCCGCGCGGTTGGCCCGCGCCATCGGCACCAGGTGTTTCATCGCCGCGTGAGAGGAGACCCGGCCCCGCCGCACCAGCTCCTGCACCGACTCCGGCAGCTCCCTCACCAGCGCCAGCCGGCGCGAGACCCAGCTCGGGCTGCGGTCAAGCTGTCGGGCGATCTCCTCCTGGCTACGGCCGAAGCTCGCGTGGAGCGCGTGGATCAGCCACCCCTGCTCCAGCGCCGACTCCGCCTCCGCCGTGCGCAGCGAGCGCGCGAGCAGCAGGGCCTCGGCCTCCCCCATCTCCCACACCGTCGCGTTGACCGTGTCCGAGCCCAGCCGCTTGAGCGCCCGCACCCGCTTGTGGCCGTCAACCACGACGTAGGTCCCCGCCACGCCTGACGGCACCACCACGATCGGCACCTGCTGGCCGTGCTCAGAAAGCGACGAGAGCAGCCGCCTCTCCTTGCCCGGCCGCCGCACCCGCAGGTCCGCGAAACGCAGGTCGAGCTGGCGGTGCTCAAGCTGAAGGTGGCCCTGCTCCGACACCCTGCCAGCTTGCGGCAGGTCCGGACTGGTCTTGCCTGACCACCTCAACCAACGCAAGTGGGAGTTCCCCCGGCTTTGCCGGGGAGGCCGCCAGAGTTTGACATCTCCGGGACCATGGTGCGCGGGGAGGGGCCGCAAGGCCGTGGTCGCTGCGACTCGGGAGCGCGGTAGGGGTCGTGCACAATCCCGGCATCGCTGCACGCGACTTGTCGTCGCCCCGCCCGCCGATCAGGACGAAACAACTCCCCACAGATGCAGCACCGACGCTTCCTCGCCATGCCGCATGCTCACCCCACCTCGCCGGTCAGACACCGCTCACCAGGGGTGGGCCACTTCTCGTGAGCACAACCGGGTCAATCCTCGCGAGCGCTGAAGGGCGGTAGAGGGGTGTGGCCTGGGGACGGCGAGGGCGGGCCGGAGGCGGCAGGGCTGAGAGCTCACCGGTCGTTGGTCGGTCTCCCCCATCACCCATTCGTCGTTGTGCGACTCCCAACGCATCCCAGTGGTGTATGATCGAGCCCGGGAGGTGTCAGCCATGCCTCAGGTCAGCGCCCGGCTCACGGAGGAGCTGGTCAGGGGAATCGACGAGGCCGCACGGAGCCTCCACCGCACCCGCGCTGAGGTCATCCGGCAGGCCATCGAGTACTACCTCGAAGACGTCGTCGACCTGCGTGCTGCGCTGCAGCGGCTCCAGGACCCGGCAGACCCGGTCCTGGACTGGAACGAGGTGCGGCGTGAGCTACTCGCTGCAGATTAAGCGCAGCGCGGCGCGGGCGCTGGAGAAGGTCCCCAAGGCCGACCGCCTGCGCCTGGTCGAGGCGATCGACCGCCTCCCAGCCACACCCTGGGCCGGCGGGACGCTGAAGGGCGAGTTCGGGGGCCTGCGTCGCCTGCGGGTCGGCGACTACCGCATCATCTACGAGGTGATCGAGAGCCGCCTCGTGATCCTGGTCGTGCGGGTCGCGCACCGCCGCGAGGCGTACCGCCGGCTCCGCTGACGGCCGAGCTGCCCGACCGGCCCCGTGACCGCGCCTTCGAGGACGGATGGGTGCCACGTGTCACGAAGTTCACAAAGATGAGGTTCAGACTACGGGCGGCGAGCGGAGCGAGGAGCCTCGTTCGACATCGTGACGAACGTGACGCGAAGACGGTGCCACACCATTCGGCCAGTGGGTGTCGAGACGCGGGTGTCAGGGCGCTGGAGGTGGCCCCAGGGCGTTGCTCGGCCGGACGACGCGCATGCCGCCGGCCGTCGCTCCGGGCGGCCGCGAGCGGCTGGTGGGCGAGATCGCGGGGCGACGGTCGTGCTGCCGGCTCGTCTCGGTCGCGACGCGCGCCCCCTGGTCGCCCGCCTGGCGCAGGAGCCGGGCCTGGTGGTCGTGGGCTGGGGTGAGGAGCACGCCGACGGGGCGGTCGAGGCGTTCATTCGCTTCGGCACGGGCCGGCACCCGGCCGCCCTCGACCTCGGCGACCGCCTGACGTACGCCGTGGCCAGTCTCGCCGGCGAGCCGCTCCCGTGTCGCGGCGGCGACCTCGCCCGGGCCGACCTCGAGCTGGCGTGAAGCCGTCGGCGACCGGCCGATCCCGCCGCCCATGACCGCGGGGCCGCCGTTCGGGGCGGTGGCGGAGCACCACTCGCCGGATGGTCTGACATCTCGACGGTGAGCGCGCACGATGAAGCCTGCCGCGCGAGCGAGCCCGGCCCCCCGTGCTCGGGAACGACGCCCGAGAGCCCATCCCGCCTCCGCGAGCGCCCCGCTACACCCGCTCCGCGATCCAGGCCGGGAAGTGACTCCAGGGCAGGGCGAGGTGGCCGCCGGGCAGGGGCCGGGGCTCGGCGACGCGACAGACCAGCACGCCCGTCGGGGCCGAGCCCTCCCCGAGCAGGGCGCGGAGACGGGTCAGGGGGTCGGCGTGGCGGGCGGTGGGGGTGGCGGTGAGCCTGACCTCGACCGGGCAGATGCCGGCCGTGGTGAGGACCAGCAGGTCCACCTCGAGGCCGTCGTGCGAGCGCCAGAAGAACGCCTCCGGCCGGCGCCCGGCCATGGCGAAGACCTTGAGGGCCTCGGCCACCACCCAGCCCTCGAGCAGCGGCCCGCCCATGGCGCCGGCGAGGGCGGCCTCGGCGCTCGGCTGGTGGCCGAGGTAGGCGACCAGGCCTGAGTCGGTGAGGTAGAGCCTGGGCGAGCGGACCAGGCGCTTGCCGAGGTTGGCCGACCACGGCGGCAGCAGGTGGGCGAGGTAGGTCGCCTCGAGGACCGACAGCCAGGCGCGGGCGGTCGGCTGGCTCACGCCGGCCTCCCGGCCGAGGCGGGAGAGATTGAGCTCCTGGGCGTGCCGGGCGGCGCACAGGCCGAGGAAGGTCTGGAATCTGCACAGGTCGCCGACGCCCCGCAGGAGGCGAACGTCCCGCTCGAGGTAGGTCGGGACGAAGGAGCGGAGCCAGGGCTCGCGCCGTCCCGGGTGCAGCGCGGGCTCCGGGAAGCGCGGGCACCAGATCGCCTCTTCGAGGGTGTCCGGCGCGTGCTCGAGCTGGCTGAATGGCAGCAGGTCGAGGACGGCGACCCGGCCGGCCAGGGACTCGCTCACCCCGGCCATCAACGGCAGGTGCTGCGAGCCGGTGAGGATGAAGCGGCCGCTGCGCCCGCGGTCGACGCGGAGCTTGATGTGGGGCAGGAGCTCCGGGGCGTGCTGGATCTCGTCCAGGATCAGCGGTCGCTGGAACCGGTCCAGGAAGCCGTTCGGGTCCTCGAGCGCGAAGGCCCGCTCGAGTGGGTCGTCGAGGCTGACGTGGTCCGCCCGGCCGCCAAGCTCGGTCTGCAGCAGGGTGGTCTTGCCGGCCTGACGCGATCCGGTGACGAGGACCGCGGGAAAGCTCTCCAGCTGCCGCAGCAGGGTCGTGCGCAGGCCGCGTGGCCGGCACAGGAGCCAAGTCCAAACTCCGGCTTTGAATCCTTCAACATCTTCCCAGGAGACGAGTTGGAGTGTCCGGGGCCGGGTCGGTCGCCCGTGGGCTGGGACCCTCCGGCAGGGCCGCTGCCCCGTGCCCTCGCCGGTTCCTCCGCGCGGACGCTTCGCCGGGGCGGGGTCGCCCTCCTGGCCGGGCGCGCGCTCATGCGCGGCATGGACCCGTTCGTGGCCGCCGAGCTCGAGGGCTTCCGGATGGAGCCGGCGCTGTGCCACGGCATGCTGCCGGTGGTCGCACCTCGGACCGGCCGGACCAGGTCCTCGAGGCGTACTGCGGGCTGCACCTGGAGCAGGCGGTCAGGACCGGGGGCTGGGCGCGCAACGTGGGGGGCTTCGCCCGCTCTCTCGAGGTGGTCGGCCTCTCCCACGGCGCCCCCTTGAACGCCGCCGGGGTGCTCGAGGCGGGCCTGGAGGCCCGCGGGCCGGCGCGACGCTGTCATCGCCCGGCGCGGGTGGCGCGGACGGGGGTCGACCCCGTCTGGGGGATCCCCTGGCGAGTCGATGCCTCGGGTTGTGGGCTCTGGGAATCGGTCGGCCGCCACTCAGCCCTGGGGCTCGCCCTTCTCGGCGCCAGCCGTGAGCGAGCGCGCCACCAGGCCGAGGCCGCCGGCGAGGAGGGCGAGCATGAGCAGGGTGTTGAACAGGCTGGTGGGGCGGAAGTAGATCTCGAGGTTGACGATGACGCCGGCGAGGATGATCAGGGCGCCGGCGCCGGACAGCAGCCAGCCCACCACGCTCCTGCCGTTGAAGAACAGGAAGCCGATGCCGACCAGGAGCGGCACCAGGGTGAGACCGAAGCCGCGGCCGCCCCAGAACGACCAGAAGCCGGAGTGGACCGTGACCTGGTTCAGCAGCAGGTAGCCGCCGACCACGGTCATGCCCAACCCGAGGAGGAACGTGCCGATGCCGCCGGAGGTGCCGCCCGCGCCCTTGATCGCCATGGCGGCATTGTAGCGGGCGGCCCCCGGCCACGTCGAGGCGGGTCCGGGCTCAAGGTGTGGCGCACAGGTCCAGCGGCAACCGACAGCGCCGGGCGTGGCCCGTTGCAGCGTTCGCCCGGCCGACAGCATCCCTTGCCATCGTCCAAGGCTGTACATATGATGTAAATGAAGGGGAGGGGCGGCCGATGGCTCAGCTCAACATCAACCTGACCGACGAGTTCGAGGAGGCGCTGCGGCGTTTCATGCGGCTGCGCGGGGTGCGGACCAAGTCGGAGGCCATCCGGCTGGCGGTGCAGGAGGGTGTCGAGCGGTCGCTCGAGCGGGCCGGCCGCACCTCGTTCCGGGCCTGGCTCGGGGCGGCGACCAGGGCCCCACTCAACCCGCGGCCACGCTTCGCCTCCGACCGCGACCTGTGGGCGTGACGGCCGTGGTCGTCGACACCTCCGCTCTGCTCGCTGTCTTCTTCGCCGAGGAGCACGGTGCCTGGGCACAGCAGCAGCTCGACGACCACGCCGGCGAGCTGGTCATGAGCACCGTCAACCTCGCCGAGACGCTGATCCTCCTCGAGGACCGACAGCCCACGCTGTGCGAGCGGCTCGAGCAGGAAGTCCTGACCAGCGGCATCCACTTCGTGGCGCCGGACGTCGAGCAGGCCCGCCTCGCCGCCGCGGCCCGCCTCCGGTACCCCCTCAACCTCGGCGACTGCTTCGCGTACGCCCTGGCGAGGCAGCTGGGTTGCGCCATCCTCGCGGTGGACCGCGACTTCCGCGCCGTGGACGTGCCGGTGAGGTCACCGGGGTAGCCGGCGCCCGCCGGGAGGCCGGGGCATCCCCGCCGGGCTTCGACCGCGAGCGCCCGCGTTCGGCCGGCCGTCAGCCGGCGCGGGCGGGCGCATCCCGGAGCTGCTGCCGCGGCGCCTGCCTGAAGCCGTCGTCAGCCAGGCCGTGGCGGGCGAGCCAGCCCGGCTCGCAGGGGACGACCTCGAGGTGGTCGCGGCCACCGGGCTCGACCCGGACCACGCCGCCGGCGAAGGCGAAGGCGTCGCCGGGGTGGATGCGGGCGCCGGTGGAGACGCAGTGCTCGGCCAGGGCGAGCAGGACCGCCTCGGCGCGGCGGGCGGCCTCGGGCGTCACCGCCCGCATCGACAGCTCGCGCTGGTGCAAGAAGTGCAGGCCGACGGTGCTCGACCGCCCGCCCCTGGTGTAGACGACGACGTAGAGGTCCTCGCACATCTGTCGACTCCGTGCGACTTCGCCCCGGCCGGGCAGGGCGTGCGCAGGCCCGACCGGGCGCTCCAGGTCGCCAGCGTGGAGGGGACGCTCCCAATATGGGCGCCGCGAGCGGCGACGTCAAGGGCCGGGCGCCGGGGACTCAGGCCGGGCGGCGCTGGCGGGCGAGGACCGCGCGCACCACCGGCAGCAGCGGCCCGGCGACGCCGTCGGCCTTGTCCACCAGCGCCTCGATCGAGCCCCTGAGGCGCTCCCGCTCGGCGGCGGTGGTCTGCTTGGCGGTCAGCACCACCACCGGCACCCGGGCGGTGCGCGGGTCGCCGTGCAGGGCCGCCGCGACCTCGAAGCCGTCCAGCCCGTCCATCATCAGGTCGAGCACCACCAGGTCGGGCGGCGAGCGGCGGGCCATCTCGAGACCCTCCTCGCCGGAGCGGGCGTGCTCGACGGTGAAGCCGGCCCCCCCCAGCACCTCGTCGAGCAGCTCGTGCACGGCCTCCTCGTCGTCGACCACCAGCAGCCGCGCCGAGCCGCCGGCGCCGGCCGGCAGCAGCTGCCGGACCCGCTCCAGGAAGCGCTCGGCGTCGAGCGGCTTGGAGAAGTAGGCGTCGGCGCCGAGGGCCAGGCCGAGCTCGTGGTTGGGCAGGACCGAGGTGATGACCACCGGGATGGCGCCGGTGTCCCGGCGCTCGCGCAGCTGGCGGAGGACGGTCCAGCCGTCGGTGGTGGGCAGGACCACGTCGAGCACCACCAGCGCCGGCCGGTCCCTGACGGCGATGGTGACCGCGTCGGTGCCGTCCGGGCTGTGGGCGACGCGGAAGCCGGCCGGCTCGAGGGTGGCGCGGATGGCCCGGAATGCGGCCGGGTCGTCCTCGACGACCAGGATCAGCGGCCGCTCGAGCCCCACCGGCGCGACCGCCGGGAACGCGCCCGAGGCCTCGGTGACGCCCCGGAAGGAGAGCGGCAACGTGACGGTGAAGGTGCTGCCCCGGCCGAGCTCGCTGTCGAGAGCGACCTCGCCGCGGTGGAGCGCGACCAGGCGCCGCACCAGGGCCAGGCCGAGGCCGGTGCCCTGCTGGGAGGCGCCGGGGCCGCGGTCGACCTGGCGGAAGGCCTCGAACACCAGCTCGCGGTCCTGCTCGGCGATGCCGATGCCGTGGTCGACCACCGCCACCTCGAGCGACGGCTCGCCCAGCGGCGAGGTGGCGGCGGCAAGGGCGCGCGCCGCGACCTGCACCGCGCCCCCCTCGGGCGAGAACTTGACGGCGTTGGACAGCAGGTTGAACACCACCTGCTTGAATCGCACCGGGTCGGCTTCGAGCGGCGGCAGGTCGGGCGGCGCCGTCACCTCGAGCCGCACCCGCCGCTGGCCGGCCGCGCCGCGGACGATGTCGACCACGCCGGCCACCGTCTCCAGCACGTCGAGCGGCTCGGGGTGGAGCTCGAGGCGGCCGGCCTCGACCTTGGACAGGTCGAGGATGTCGTTGATCAGCGCCAGCAGGTGCTCGCCCGAGCTGGAGATGTTGTCGAGGAAGCGCAGGTAGCGCGGGTCGAGCTGGCCCTCCAGCCGGGAGCGCAGGACCTGGGCGAAGCCGATCACCGAGTTGAGGGGCGTGCGCAGCTCGTGGCTCATGCTGGCCAGGAACTGGCTCTTCATCCGGTCCGCCTCGCGCAGGCGGGCGTTGGCCTCGGCCAGGGCGGCGGCGCGGTGGCGTTCCTCGGACATGAGCAGCAGGTCGACGCGGCGGGTGACGAGCAGGGTGACGAGGGCGATCGCCGCGACGGCGAGGAGGATGGCGCCGGCGGCGACGGCCTGGGTGCGGCGGGCCGCGGCCCGCAGGCCGGCCTCGGGCAGCATCAGGCCGAGCGACCAGGCGATCCGAGGCGCGTCGAGCCGCACCGGCGCGTGGGCGACCAGCCGCTCCTCGCCGCGCCACGTCAGCCGTTCGAGACCCGGCTGGCCGCGGCCGAGGGCGGTCATCAGACGAGCGAAGCCGGCGCTGTCCGGCTCCCGCCGGTCGAGCTCGGCCAGGCGGACGTCGAGACGGGCGCCGACCTCGCCCTGGCTGAGCTCGTCGCCGGGGAACGAGACCAGGCGACCCTGCTGGTCGACCAGGAAGGCGTCGCCGGCGCCGTCGAGGGTGATCGCCCGCACCAGCTCGGCGACGGTGTCGACCGAGACGTCGATGCCTCCCACCCCGAGCAGGGTGCCGTCGGCGCGCCGCACCGGCGTCTGCACCGTGACCATGGTGCGGCCGGTGCCGGCGTCGACGCCGGGGGCGGTGACGTAGAGCGAGCCCTCCTCGAGCGCCTCCGCCCACCACCAGCGCTCGCGGGTGTCGTAGCCCTCGCGCTCCACGCGCCCGGCCTCGCGGAAGTACTCGCCCGTCGAGGCGGTGGCGAAGAAGGCGGAGACGATGGTCGGGTCCGAGGCGACGACCCGCTGGAAGAAGCCGTGCACGTGGTCGTGCTCGCGGTCGCCGGCGAGCGGCCGCCGGAACTCGCGGTAGCCCTCGAACCACGCCTCGAGGGCCGGGCTGGCGAGCATGGTCGTGGCGACCCGGCCGCGCTCGGCGAAGAACGACGCGATGTCGCGGGCCTTCAGCGCGGCCAGGTCCACCGCCGCCTGCTCCGCCCGGGCGCGGCTCTGGGCGCTGATCTCGCGCACCGCCAGCGCCCCGAGCACGGCGAACGAGGCCGCGCTCAAGCCGATGATGGCGACCGGAAACCTCCGCCGCAGCTTGCCCCGTCTCACCGCTCCCGCCCGTGGCTCTCGGGTGGAGTCTACCGCGGCCGGCGCGGGCCCGTCGAGGAGCGTGCCCCGGTTCGGGTGCACGAGACGGTGGTGGCCGCAGGCGTCCCGCCTGCCGGGCGGGGGTCGACGCCGACCCGCGTCCGGTCGCTTCGTGCTCACCGCCTCGGCCAACCTGGCGCTGGTCGAGGCGGTGAGCCAGTCCCTGGCCGGCCGCAGCGCCGTGCTGGAGCTGCTGGCCTGCGGCCCGGAGGAGGTGCGGCAGCTCGAGACGCCGCCGCGGGGCATGCTCGAGACCGTCTGGACCGGGGGTTGCCCGGCCATCTTCGACCGCGGGGTGCCGGCGGCGAGCGCCGGCTCGCCCTCGAGGTCGAGTCCGGCCGGACCGCCGCGGCCGACCTCCTCGCCGCGCCGGAGGCGCTGCCCGGCAGGGTCGCCCCGCCCCCCGGCGTCACCACCCTGAAGCGGGCGGTGGTCTGAGGCGGCGACGAGGAGCGAAGGCGGCGCCCGCGTCGTGCCGTGGTCGGGCCTGGCGGCCCTCCTGGGTGGCGCGGTCCGGGGAGCCCGCAGAACCCGCTCAGGGCGGGCCGCCGCGGACCGGGTCGATGGCAGCGGGCAGGGCGACCTGCCCGTCGCCCGCGAGCTGGAAGGCGGCCCAGTGGAACGGCGCCGAGGCGTCGCGGTCGTCGCCGCCCGGGCCGGGCACGGGCCGCCGCAGCAGCTCGAGCATGGCCGCGCGCAACGCCTCGTCGGCGGGAAGCCCGGTGGCCAGGCCGGCGTAGAAGCGGGACATCAGGGCGGCGGTCGAGGCGTCGGAGACGCCCCACAGCGAGGCCAGCACGGTGCGGGCGCCGGCGTACTGGAAGGCGCGGGTCAGACCCACCACCCCCTCGCCGGCGAGCTCGCCGCCGAGAGCGGTGTCGCAGGCCGACAGCACCACCAGGTCGGCGTCGAGGCGGACCTGCTCGAACACCTCCCAGGCCTGCAGCAGGCCGTCGTCGGCGGTCGAGGCGGGGGCGTCCGGGGCGGTCAGGGCGAGGCCGGAGTCGAGCGGCCTGAGGGCGTCGACCAGGCCGTGGCAGGCGAGGTGGAGGAGGGAGGCCCCTCCGGCCTCCTGCCGCGCCCGGGCATCGGTCGCCTGCTCGCCGAGCCAGGCCGACTAGCGACCCGGGAAGGCCCGGCTCAGCCCCTCGACCTCGGCCCGGGTGGCCGGCAGCGGCGCCAGGCTGACGCCGGGCAGGACCCGCCGCAGGCGGCCCAGCGAGGGCGACCCGAGGCCGGGGTAACGGGGGTCGCCGAGCGCCGCCAGCCGGGTCGGCCGGTCGGCGGCGGCGGCGCGCAGCAGGCCGAGCAGGGTGACCGAGGCGACCGTGGACACCGGCCGGCCCTCGACCAGGAACCGGT
>CAYTJW010000035.1:0-17391 GCA_964438135.1 uncultured Thermoanaerobaculia bacterium | reverse complement strand
CCCGATCGCCTGCTTGGCCAGGCGCAGGGCGAGCGGGTCGCGGGCGGCGGCCCGCTCCGCCCACCACCCGACTCGCCCCGCCAGCACTTCCGGCGCCACCACCTCGGCCACCAGCCCGCAGCGCGCGGCCGCCGCCGCGTCGAGCTCCTCGCCGAACAGGATCATGCGCCGCGCCACGGCCTCTCCGGCCGCCCGCACCAGGCGGAAGCAGCCGCCGGCGGTCGGGATCAGGCCGAGCGAGGTCTCCGGGAAGGCGAAGCGCGCCCGCTCCGAGGCCACCCTGAGGTCACAGGCCAACGCCAGCTCGAGGCCGCCGGCGAAGGCCGGGCCGTCGACGGCGGCGATGGTCGGCTTGGGGCAGGAGGCGAGCCGGTCGAACACCTCCAGGCTGCGCAGGGCGAGGGCGTCCTCGGCCCGCCGCCGCCCGAGCTCCGAGAGGTCGGCTCCCGCGCAGAAGCGGCCCGACGCGGCGCTGCCGACCACGACCACCCGCACCTCGTCGGCGGCGACGAGCTCGGCGAGGGCCCGCTCGAACGCCTCGAGGGTGCGGTCGGCGTAAGCGTTGGCTCGCCGCGGCCGGTCGAGCAGGAGGTGGCCAACCGGCCCCTCCCGGCGACGGACGACTCCCGCTGCGGTGGCCACCCGAGCCTCACCCCCTCCGTCTCATGGTAGCAACTCCCCGCTCACCCGGGCGGCTCGGGCCGCGGCGGCTGCGGGTCGACACGGCCCTCCCCGCCGGCGTCGGCCACCGCGAGCCGCTGCCCCCCGCGACCGACCCGGGACCCCGGCAGGCGGCCGAGCCCGAGCTTGAACAGGCCGACGCGGGCGACGAGGGAGAGGTAGCCCCGCGCGAAGGCCCAGGTCTCGCGGTCGCGGTGGACGACGCTCGAGAGGACGTCGATGCCGGTGCGGACGACGCCGGGCAGCCAGCTCAGCAGGAGCAGCCGCGGCGACCACGCCAGCCGGCGGTTGAGCCAGCGCGGCAGCAGCGACATCGTCAGGTTGAGGGTCTCGTGAGCCGTGCACACCCGCCGCAGCTCGGGGGCGAGGAGCTCGTGGCTGTGCACCGTGGCGAAGTAGCCCTCCTGGAATCGCTCGACGTCGGCCGGGGTGATGACCCCGCGCTCGACTGCGATGGCGTTGATGCGGGTCCCCGGCAGGTACTTGAGGTAGTAGCCACCGATGCGCACCGGCCGGAAGTCGGCGTAGAAGCGCGACGCCTCCTGCTGCTGCGCCCGTCCCTCGCCGGGGATGCCGAACATGTGGTTCAGCATGTAGGGGACGCCGAACCGCTCGAGGAGGGTGAAGGCCCGCGCCATGTCGTCCTTGGTCTCTCGCCGGTCGAGGACCGTCCGCTTGGTCTCCTCGTTGACGCTCTGGACGCCGATCTCGAGCTTGTGGCAGCCCGACTCCTTCAGCAGCCTGGCGCTCCGTTCGGTGATGTGGCGCGGGTGCGACAGCGCGACGTACGGGACGCCGATCCGGCGCCGGTACTCGGCGGCGAACTCCTCCAGCCAGCGCGGGTGGAGGGTGAAGATGTCGTCGGCGAACTTGACCAGCCGGAGCCGGTAGCGCCGCTTCGCCGCCACCAGCTCGGCGATCACGTGCGCCACGCTCCGCCGGCGCAGGAATCGGCCACGACCGCGGTACATGTCGAGGAAGACGTCGCTCGAGCAGAACGTGCACCGGTAGGGGCAGCCGAGGCCGGTGATGGTCAGGTACAGGGAGCCGATGTCGTAGTAGTCCTCGAAGCCGCTCTTGTCCGGGAACGGCAGCGAGTCGAGGTCGGCCAGGACCGGCCGCACCGGGTTGCGCACCACCTCGGCCCCGCGCTTGACCCAGAGGTTGGCGACGGCGCCGGGGTCGCCGCCCCTCGCCAGCGTGGCGACCAGCTCGGGCAGGGACTCGAAGCCCTCGCCGACGTTGAGCAGGTCCACCGCCGGGTGGCGGATGACCACCTCCGGCACGACCGTCGGGTGAACCCCGCCGAAGACCACCGGCACGCCGAGCCGGTCCTTGACCGCGGTCGCCATCTCCTGCGCCCAGCGGGAGGTGTTGGTGAGCACCGAGAACGCGACCAGGTCGGGCGCGAACGCCACCAGCTCGCGCAGGGTCTGCTCACGGACATCGAGCAGGCGGTGCAGGCGCGGCATCGAGAAGATCGCCCGGTCGTCGAACAGCGACGGGTCGAAGAACTGCCGCACCTCGTGCCCGTGGCGCTCGAGAATCGCCGACAGGAGCTCGGTGCCGAGCAGCTCGGCGCCGACGGAGGCAAAGGCGATCTTCAACGCCGCGCCCGGTGCGGTCGCGGCAGGGATCGGCTCTTCCCCGCGCTCGGGCGGGTGCAACCATCCCCGGAGTCGCGCGCCTGACCCATCACGACCGCCTGCTACACTACCCAAGCCGGGGTGGGAGGCGCAAGGAGCCGGTGCCGCAGACGAGGACGTGGAGCGAGCCGGGCGTCGGTCGCCGCGGAGCCACGGGCCGACACCCCCGCCGGCCCCACCGCGCGGCGACCGCTCTGGCGGCCGCGGCGGCGCTGGGCGTCGTTGCCGCGGTCGTCAGCGCGGCAGGGCCGCCCCCGCTCCCTCCGGACGTGGTCCTGCTCAGCATCGACACGCTGCGCCGGGACCACCTGCCCCTCTATGGCTACCCGCTCGACACCGCTCCCTGCCTGACCGAGCTCGCCCGCAGCTCGGTCACGTTCGACCAGGCCGTGGCCGCCTCGGTCCTCACGGCGCCGTCCCACGCCAGCATGCTGACCGGCCTCGACCCCTTCGCCCACGGCGTGCTGCTCAACAAGGGGTCCCTGCGCGACGGGGTGCCCACCCTGGCCGAGCTCCTGCGGTCGCGCGGCTTCCGCACCGCGGGTTTCGTCAGCTCGGCGGTCCTGGCGCGGCGCACCCGCCTCGACCACGGCTTCGAGGTCTACGACGATGACGTCGGCCCAGCGCTCGAGCGGGCCGCAACGGCGACGCTCGGGCGGGCCGCGGCCTGGCTGGCCGCGGCCCCGACCTCGCAGCCGGCCTTCCTGTTCGTCCACCTGTTCGAGCCCCACTACCCCTACAGCCCGCCCGCCGAGGAGCTCCTGCCCTTTCTCCCGCCCGGCGACAGCGGGGGGCCGTCCCCCCCCTACCCGGAGCTGCACGCGATGCGCGAGCGGGGTTTCACGGCCAGCGAGATCGAGACCCTGGGGACCCGTTACGACGGCGAGATCCGGTCCGCCGACCGCGCCGTCGGCGAGTTGGTCCGCCTCCTCCGCGGGCGCGGCACCCTCGACCGCACCCTGCTGGTGGTGGTAGCGGACCACGGCGAGACCCTCGACGATCGGGCCTGGATGTTCGACCACGGGGCCCGGGTCTACGACGAGCAGGCGCGAGTGCCGCTCGTGGTGCGCTTCCCCTCGGCCGCCCACGGCGGAACGCGGGTCGAGGTCGCGGTGACTCACGTCGACCTCCTGCCGACCGTGCTCGAAGCGGTCGGCGTCGCCCCGCCCCCCTCCGTCGCGGGGGTCTCGCTGACGGCGGCGATGCACCCCAGGGGGTCGAGCCCCCGCCGCACCCTCGTCACCCTCGGCAGGTGTGACGCCGAGCGGGTACCGCACCTGCCCGTGGCCCCGCTCCCGGGCGGCCAGGTCGCCGCCGTCCGGTACGGCGCCTTCAAGCTGGTCGTCTACCCGACGGCCGACGGCGAGACCTACGAGCTGTTCGACCTCGCCCGGGACCCGGGCGAGCGGGCCAACCTCGCCGCCGCCCGCGCCGCCACCGTCCGCATTCTGCGCCGCCGCCTCGACCTCTGGCTCGGCGGCCGACCCGAGCTGCTGCGAAGCTCCGGCGGCCGCGCCCTCACGTCGGCAGAGGAGAACGCCCTGCGCGCACTCGGCTACGTGGAGTAGGCCAGGAGCCGCGCTGGCAGCTGCCGCCTGGAGGCGTCGACCCTCCCGGCTTGCCCGGCCCATGACGAGCGCTGCCCGGTCCCCCGGCTCCGTGCCCTGAGCCAGCAGAGGCCTCGCCGCCAATGCTATCCTCAGCGGCGTTCGCGGATGCCGCCTCGCGATGAAGCTCTCGGTCGTGATCCCCGCCTTCAACGCCGCAGCCACGCTGCCGCTGACCCTGCGTTCGATCGCGGCGCCGGACGGTCACGAGGTCGAGGTGATCGTGGTTGACGACGCCTCGAGCGACCGCACCGTGGAGGTCGCGACCGGGCTCGCGGACCGGGTCGTGCGCCTGGAGCGGAACCGGGGCCCGTCGGTCGCCCGCAACGAGGGGGCCAGGCTGGCGACCGGGGAGGTGTTGCTGTTCGTCGACGCCGACGTCGAGCTGCTGCCCGACGCCCTGGAGCGCGTGGTTCGGACCCTGATCGAGAACCCCGACTGCGCGGCGGTCGCCGGCAACCTGTCCACCGACTCCCACTCCGGCACCTTCATCGGCGCCTACAAGAACCTCTACATGCACTACGCGTTCCGCGACAACGCCCGGTCGGCCGGAGCGCCATACACCAGCATCGTCGCGGTTCGCCGGGCCGCCTTCGAGGCCGTCGGCGGGTTCGTCGACGTGCTGCCCAACGAGGACCGGATCCTCGGCATCGACCTCGCCCGGCTGGGGTATCGGGTGCTGTTCGACACCGACATCCAGGTCCGCCACTACCGCTCGTACGGGTGGCGCGAGTTCTTCGCGGTCGAGACCAGACGGGCCAAGAACATCGTCCAGCTCCACCTCGAGACCAGGCTCCTCGGCCGCGGCCGGATGCGAGAGCACATCCCGAGGTCGTTCGTGCTGGCCCTGGCGCTGGTGGCGGCTGGCCCGACCCTGGCCGTGGCGGGCGCGACCGCGTGGCCAGCCCTGCTGTGGGGCGTGCCGGTCGTGGGCCTGGGCTTCCTCGTCAACCTGTTGCCGTTCGCCGCGTTCCTCCGGCGCCACCGCGGCCTCGCCTTCGCCGCGGCCGGGCTGGCCTTCGCCGTGCTCGACCTGAGCATCTGCTGCGTCGGTGCGACCTGGGGCGTTGCCGCCTTCGCCGCCGGTCGGAGGCTGATCCCGGCATGAGGCACGACTACCTCGAGTACTTCCGCTACGGGCCGCGGGTGTTCTGGAAGCGCGGTCTGCCGCCGATGTACCTGATCTTCTTCGTCACCTCGCGCTGCAACGCGCGCTGCGGCCACTGCTTCAACTGGCAGCGGGCCGCCGCCGACGTGGTCGACCTGACGATCGACGAGTACCGCCGGATCTCGGCCAAGCTGCCCGACCTGGTGTTCGCCTTCTTCTCCGGCGGCGAGGCGTTCCTGCGCGAGGACCTCGCCGAGATCGTGCAGCTGTTCCACAAGAACAACCGGGTGCAGAAGGCGCAGACGCCGTCCAACGGCTCGCTCACCGACGCCATGCGCCGCCAGGTCGAGGCCATCGTCAAGGCCTGCCCGGACCTCCACTACAGCGTCACCCTGGCCGTCGACGCCCTGGGCGAGGAGCACGACCGCATCCGCAGCTTCCCCGGCCTGTTCGAGCGGGTCATGGAGAGCCACCGCGTCCTCAAGGACATCGCCCGGCGCTACTCGAACTTCGGCATCAACTTCGAGATCACGGTCTCGAGCTACAACCAGCACTCCCTGCTCGACACCTACCGCTTCCTGCGCCGGCACTGCGACGCCCAGAACGTGTTCTCGGTCCTGATCCGGGGCAACCCCCGCGACCCCGCCGCCAGGGGGGTGGACATCGAACGCTACCGGGAGCTGAACCGCGTCATGGAGGCGGACATCATCGCCGCCCAGAACCGCGGTTACTTCGGGTTCCCGTTTGCCACCTGGATGAACGCCAAGAACCTCTACTCGCGGGAGATCATCTACCGCACGGTGACCGAGGGCGCCTACCAGACCCCCTGCTACGCCTGTCTCCTCGCCGGCAACGTGTTCTCGAACGGCGACGTCTACCCGTGCGAGCTGCTCGACCGCCCGCTCGGCAACCTGCGCGACAACGACTACGACCTGATGCGCATCTGGCGCTCGCCGGCCGCCGAGGAGACTCGGTGCTTCATCCGCGACACCCGCTGCTTCTGCACCCACGAGTGCTTCCTCAACACCAGCCTGTTCTTCAACTGGCGCAACCTGCCCCGGATCGCTGCCCGCTGGCTGCGGATCCGGTCCGGAGGGCGCCTGTTTGCGGGCGACGGGTGAGCCGAGCCGATCACCGGCCGGTCCTCCTCGCCGTCGCCTCCCTGGTGGCTGTCCGGGCGGTCGCTCTGGCGGTCGTGGCAACGGATCGCTGCCGGTCCTTCGCGTCGTTGTGGCCCATCGACCTCGCCAACGTCAACCAGGCAATCTGGAACACGGCCCACGGCCGGCCCTACTTCTGCACTCTCTTCTACCAGGGGCCACGGGATCACTTCGACCCCATGCTCATGGCTCTCTCGCCGGTCTACCTCTTCACCGACAACATCTTCTGGGTGTTCCTGGCGTATGCCGCGCTGGTCGGTTCCGGAGCTCTGGCGGTTCACCGTCTGGCGCGGGGAGCGCTCGCCGGCCCCACCCTGCCGCTCCTCTTCGCCCTCTACTTCCTGGCCTTCTCCCCGCTGCTCGAGCTCAACGTCCTCGAGATCCGCGGCGACGTGCTGGCGGTGCCGTTCCTGCTCCTCGCCTGGGTCGCCTACGCCGAGCGACGTTTCCCCACCTTCGCGGCGGCTCTCGGCCTGGCGATGACGTGCAAGGAGTCGGTCGCTCTGGTGGTGGCGCTGTGGGGCGTGCTGGCGCTGCTCGAGCGACGACCGGCGCGCTGGGTGGTGACGCCGATCGTGGCTGGGGCCGCCGTCCTCCTCTTCACGCTCTTCGTCTACCACCCCTACATCCAGGGCCACGCCTACAAGCACACTCTGCTCGAGCATCCACCGGCCGATCTCGGCCTCGGTCATCTCGTCGCGCCCGACTCGTGGTCCTTCCTCATCCGGCGCTTCTTTGCCGCCTCCGGCCTGCTCGGCCTCCTCAGCCCCGCCGCCCTGCTCCCGAGCGCCCCCCTCACGCTGGCACCGTTCGTCTGGCGCGAGATGCTGCAGCGCGAGCTGTGGCTGCACTGCCTGGCGCCGGCCTACCCCTTCCTGTTCGCGGCCATGATCCGGGCCACTGCCACGCTGCAGGCCAGGCTTCCCTCGAGCCGCCGGGGAACCGCGCTCCTCGCGGCGTTCCTCGCGGTGAGCACGGGGGCCATGGTGGTGGACTCATGGCTGCGGCTCCGGCCCCCGCCGCCCGACGCCGACGACCGCGCCGCATGGGAGCTCATCGCGATGATCCCGCCGCGCGCCTCGGTGTCGGCGCCGCCGCTCGCCCTGGCTGCCCTGTCGACCCGACCGAGGCTGCACAGCCTGGGTGTCAAGGACCATCGCGCCAGGGACATCGACCCGCTGGCGGTCGACTTCGTCCTGCTCGAGCCGGGCCGTCTGCGGTGGAGCAAGCTGGTCCGAGAGGGCCAGCGCCGGCAGCTCGAGGCGCAGTACTTCGCCATGGTCGAGCGGGTTCGCGCGGGCCCCGACTTCGTGCCGGTGGCGCGACGGGGATCGTGGGAGCTTCACCGGCGGGTTGCGCCGGCAGAGGCCGGCTCAGGGCGCTGACCCCGGGCCGCTGTCCGGCGGCCGCGAAATGTGGAGCATCCCCGCCCGCTCCTCGAGCGACCAGCCCGGTCGGCCCGCGAAGTGCTCGCGCAACCCGCTCGGACCGCTCGGCTCGTACCAGAAGACGTGGCTCACGCGCTCGTGCACGAGGAAGCGCTCGAGGGCACTGGCGTCCGCCAGGACCTGCGACTTGACGACGACGATCTCCGCAGTGCCGTCGCCGTCGAGGTCGGCCACGTCCACGGCGGTCGGAATCGGCGGCGCCGCGACCTCCGCGCGGCGGAGGGAGGCGAGGTCCTCACCGCCGCTCAGGATCACGAGGCGATAGCCCTGACTGTCAACCAGCAGGAGCTCGGGCCGGCCATCCGCTTCGAGGTCGGCCACGGCGACCTCCTCCACGAAGCCCCCGACCGCAAGCTCCACAGGCACTCCCAGTGGGCCGGACGACGGCTGCCACAGCAGGAGCGCGGAACGATCGGTGGACAGGCCCACGGTGCCCCACCGGCCCACGTCGAGGGTCGCCCCGACTGCCCGCAGCCGTGCGGTCGCGGCCGATGGCGCGGTGGACGTGGCACCCCTCGCGACCAGCTCGAAGCGCACCCCGGGCCGGTTCTCGAACAGCAGCTCGCGGCCATCGCTGACGGTGAGGACAACGTCCAGGCGGCCGTCGCCGGTGGCGTCGACGCAGCCCACGTCACGCGCATCCGCGTCGGGGTCCACCCACAGTGCCCGGACCGGCACGAACGAGTCACCGCGCTGCTCGAGCACGAACGCGGCCGGCGTGTGACGCCCCATCGCCAGGTACTTCTCCTCGCCCCCCCACGGTCCGCGCGGCGTGTTGCGCTCGTCGAAGAAGAGCTCCTTGACCCTGAAGAACGACGAGCTCTCGAAGAAGCCGACGAAGGCTCCCGCCCGGCCGACGAACGCGTACGGGATCTCCCGGTTGGCGGCCACTCGCGAGCCCGCCGGAAGAGCGGTCGCGGTTGCCCACACCAGCTCGTCGGCAGGATCGCTCCGGTAGCGCACGAGCTCGGCCGGCGCCATTCGAGCGAGAGTCACCAGATGGACGGCGAGGATGACCAGCAGGACGGCGCGGGCGACGGTCTCCGGCGGCCGAAGGCAGCGCCGGCCGACAGCTGCAGCCACCCGTCGCACGCCCTGCAGCCCGCCCAGGCCCATCAGCAGGAACACGAAGAAGACGTAGCGGAGCTTGCCGTCGTGGGCCGGGGTCAGGGCGAGGTCGAGGTCCCAGCCGACGACGACCAACGACGGTGGCGCCGAGAACAGGTAGAACGGCGGCCACAGGAGCGCGAGGTAGGCGAGGGGGCTGCGGTCGAGGGTCAAGAACAGGTCGGACAGGTAAGCGACCAGGCGGCCGAGGTCGAACCGGAAGGGGTGGGTAGAGAAGCGACCGGCAGCGAAGGAGTCGGCGAACAGGGCCAGCACCGCCACCCACGCCAAAGCCAGGAGCACGGGCAGGAGCAGCCACCGGCGCTGCCGGCGGGTCACCAGCTCCAGAGCCGCGAAGAGGCCGACGTAACCCAGCATCTGCTCCATCGTGCCCATGAAGGGCACCGCCGCGGCGGCGAATCCGACGGCGCTGCGGCGCTGGTAGCAGAGGAACAGGAGCGCCAGCCAGGGCATGCCCCACACCTCGGGCCAGCAGCCGGTCACCGCGACGTAGTACGTTTCCGGCATGGACCAGAACGCCGCCGTCGCCAGCAGCGCCGACTGGTTGTCCGCCAGGGCGTCCCTTGCCAGGAAGAAGACAACGACGCCGGTTCCGGCCAGGCACAGGCCGTTGACCACGTAAAGCGCCAGGGGGTGCCCGATCAGTGCGACCACCGGCACGAAGAGGAGCATGGTCGGCCAGAAGTGGTCCATCTCTCCCCAGCCGCCGCGGTTGGTGATCGCGTGGGTGTGGTGGAAGAAGCGACCGCGGGTGGTGCTCAGGAGCGACTCGAAGAGGTAGGTCTGGTCGACCCCTTTGCCGTACCCCAGGGCGCGAATCTGGAGCGCGTTGAGGCCTACGACCACCACGCAACAGAAGAGGCTCGCGCCGGCGAGGATCCAGACCACGGAGCGACGGCTGGCTCCGCCGGGCCGCGCTGTCACAGGCGAAGAGGACCGGTCCACGGCGTGCAGCCTACACCAGAGGCTGTTCGGACCGCCGCGCTCGTCGCCGCCGGCGCGGTGACGGCGAACCCAGCGGAGCCGAGTTGACCAGGCCCGGCGGGACGGATATCTTCCCCTCCACTCTTGCCCCGGACGAGGCCGCGGCTGGGGCCCTGGAGAACGGCGTCGGATGGAGCACCTCAAGCCCCGCACTCCCGCCGCCCGCGCGCGGTGGCTCGCGCTGGCGTTCGCGGTGACGTTGCCCTTGGGCGCCGCCTGCGTCCGTGACCCCGTGCCGGAGGCGGGCGAGAGCACCGCCCTCCCGCCGGGCCTCTTCCTGATGGACCTGGTCCCCGCGACCGGGGTCGGGCTCTACACCGTCGCCGGACCGAGCAAGGCGACGATGACCGGAGGCGTGTTCCGCCTGACCGGGGACAACCTCACCCTTCTCAGCCAGGACATGGTCTTCGCCCACAACATCGCCCCTTACGGCGACGGCTACGTCGCCACCGACACCGACCGACCCTTCGCTGCGATCCTCGACCGGCAGGGGCTGACGGTACAGCGAATCGAGCGCATCGTCTGGCGCGACGGGTCGAGCCAGCCCCTCGCGGGCTGCAACTGGCTCGAGCCGGTGCCGCCCGCAGAGGTCGCCCGGTTTCTCCCGGAGCCGACCTCCGGCGCCCCCCACTTCCTGGTCTGCGTCATGCGCCACGGGCCCGACGAGACGATGTGGTGGTCGCTGTGCCGCCTCGAGGGCGACACCCTGCGCTCGTCGTGGGAGCTTGCCGCGGCCCGCAAGGCGCACGCCGCGCTGCTTGCCGACGGGGTCTTCTACGGCGCCGCCTCCGCCGACCACACGCTGGTGGTCAGGGGCAGGGGCCTCGAGCTCGACCTGCCGGTCGGGGACGTTCGCTACATGGCGCTCGAAGGCGGCGTCCTGTGGATGGCCGGGAGCGGCTTCGTCAGGGCGCTCGAACCGTTGCCGCCCGCCCCCGACGCGGTGCCCCGGACCTTCTGCTCGGGCGTCGGCCGGGCCCAGGCCGTCCGCCCCTGGCGCGACCGGGTGTACGTCACCGCCAACGGCACCCTGCTCGTGTTCGACCGCGCCGGCCGGCTCGAACGGTCCGTCGGCCAACCGCCACCACCGCCAGGGGACTCGTGGCAGCACGACGCGCTGCGAGCCCTGGGGTACATCCAGTAGGCGGCCGGCAGCGACCAGATGGGCTCGGACCCGTGACCACCGCAGACCCCGGCCAGACGATCGCCGCCCGGCGCCGGTCCCCGCTGCGGCTGGCCGCGGTCGGCCTGGCCTGGGCGCTCCTCCTGGTGCTGTACCTGTACCAGGCGTCGTGGGTGCCGCAGCCGCCGGCGTCGGTCCCGGAGGAGGACGCCTTCATCTCGTTCCGCTTCGCCGACAACCTCGCCGAGGGGTGGGGCCCGGTGTTCAACCGGGGCGGCCGGCCGGTCGAGGGCTACACCAACTTCCTGTGGGTGGTCTGGCTCGCCCTGCTCCACCGCCACTGGCCGGACACGGTCGCCCACGCCCTGTGGAGCGGCCTCGCGCTGGGCTTCCTGGTGCTGCCCGTGGCCTACCTGGTCGCCCGCCGGGTCATGCGCCGAGGCGCCTGGGTCGTGCCGGTCGTCCTCGCCATCTCGCGCTACCACACCGAGAACGCCCTCACCGGGCTCGAGACCGCCGCCTACAACGTCCTCGTCCTGATCGCGCTGGTCTGCTTCGCCGAGGTCCTCGAGACCCCTCCCGGCCAGCGACGGCACATCGCGACGGCCGCCTGCTCGGTCCTCCTCGTCCTCACCGCCATGACCCGCTTCGAGGGGGTCTACCTGTTCGCCCTCCTCACCCCCTTCTGGTACTGGCGTCGCCGTCGCGCCGGCGAGAGCGCCCTCTGCGACTGGGCCTGGTACGCCCCCTTCGCTGGCCTCTACGGCGCCTACACCGGGTGGCGGCTGCTGGTCTTCGGCGAGCTGTTGCCCAACACCTACTACGCCAAGCTGCTGATCACCGGCACGGGCACGGCCAAGATCGCGAGCGGTCTCCGCCACGTCGCCGACTTCCTCCTCACCTACCCGTCGCTGCCCCTGCTCGCCGCGGTCTTCGCCCTGGCACTGCCGCTCCGATCCTGGCGCCCCTTCCACGCCGTCCTGGTCGCGACTCTGGCCGCCCAGCTCGCCCTGGTCGCATTCGTCGGCGGCGACTGGAGCTACCTGGCGCCCTACTGGCGGCTGCTGTCGACCGTCGCGCCGCTGTTCCTGATCCTCGCCGGCGCAGGTCTCGACGAGCTGATCGCGTCCTCTCGGCGGTGGACCGCGCTCGCCCTCCTCGGCGTCGGCCTCGCCCTGTCGGCGGTCCACGTGACGGCCTGGCTCCCGGCCGCCAGCGGCAACCACCGGCGCCCTGCCGAGCCCGCCCCCCTGCACGCCGCGGCGGCTCGTCTCGCTCGTCTGCCGCGCGAGCTCGGGCCGCGGCTCCGAGCCCTGGCCCGACACCGCGACACTCACCCGGAGCGCCAGGTGGGGCTGTGGCTGCGGGCCTGGCTGGGCCCGCTCGGCCGGGTCGTCGGCCAGCACGCCGGCCGCATCCCCTACTACTCCCGTCTCGACTTCGTCGACGTCATCGGCTACACCGACCGCGAGCCGAACCGTCGCCTGTGGGACCCCGCAACCGGACGATTCGACCCGGCGCGCTGGCCGGCGGCGTGGGAGTACCTGCTCGGCCTCGAGCCGGACGCCCTGCTGATCGCGCCCAAGGGCGACCGCGCCGCCTACTCGAGCCTCAACGCGGCCATCTCCAGCCACGGCTACTGCCTCAGCCACCGCCTTTCCTCCCCGGCCGGCGGGGTCTCCTTCCTGGTCTTCGCGCGCGACCCCACGCGCTGCGCCGACGCCGACGCAACCGACACGGTCGAGCTGGCCGGTCAGGCCTACCCGCTCGGCCGGGGGCGGGTCGTCGACCTGGACACGCTCGACCTCGCCCCGTGAGGGGCGGCCAACCGCCGCATTCGTCCCGATTGCCGCCGCCGGGAAGCTCTGCCACACTCGACCGGCGAACGGGACCGGCTGATGCTCGCGCGTCTGAGGGCTCTCCTGCGCTACGGGGTGTGCGGCGGCTTCGTCGTCATGGCCGGGCTCGCCCTGGCGGTGTCGGCCCTGCGCATCCCCTACCCGTTCGAGCTGGAGTGGCTCGAGGGCGGGTCGCTGCTCCAGGTGCAGCGCCTCCTCGCCGGCGAGGGGCTGTACGTCGAGCCCAGCTTCCGCTTCGTCGCCCACCCCTACGGACCGGTCTACTACGGCCTGGCGGCCCTGGTGGCTGCGGCCACCGGGCTCGCATTCTGGCCCCTGCGCCTGGTCTCGTACCTCGCCACCCTCGGCAGCCTGGTGGCCATCGTCGCCACAGTCCGCTCCCGGGCCGGTCGCCTCGACGCCGCCATCGTCGCCGCCGCCACGTTCGCCGCCACCTATGCTCTGAGCGGCACCTGGTTCGAGGTGGCCCGGGTGGACTCCCTCTTCCTGTGCCTTCTCCTCGCCGCGAGCTACCTCCTCGTGGCCCGCGAGTCGACGGCGGCGGCAGCCGCCGCCGGGGCGCTGCTCGCGCTGTCGTACCTGACCAAGCAGCTGGCTCTGGTCGCGGCCATGCCGCTGCTGCTGTGGACGCTCGTCGACCGCTGGCGACGCGGCCTCGCCTGCGTCGCCACCGCCGGCGCGGTGACGGCGGTCGCGTCGCTGCTGCTCGAACGCGCCAGCGGCGGCTGGTACTGGTACCACACCGTGACTCTCGGCGCCCGCCACCCGCTCTTGAAGGGCTCGGCACCGCGCGTCACCCTCGACTTCCTCGTCCGCGACCTGTTGCGGCCGCTGCCGGTGGTGTGCGCCCTGGTGCTGCTGTGGGCAGCGGCCGCGCTGGCGAGCCGGGACCGGCGGCGGGCGGCGCCCATGGTCGCCCTCGCCGCCGGCCTCGTTGCCACAGGCTGGGTCGGCCGCCTCAACTCGGGCTTCGACAACGTCCTGCTGCCGGCCCATGCCGGCCTCGCCCTGCTCCTCGGCATGGCCCTCGGGAGAGCGCTCGACCTGCCGGCGGCCGGCGCCGGCCGCCGACGCGAGGCCGCAGCGATGGCGACGCTCCTGCTCCTCGGCGGGCAGCTGGTCCTGCTTCGCTTCGACCCGCGCCGATGCCTGCCGACCGCAGCCGACCGGGCCGCCGGGGAGGAGCTCGTCGCCCGCCTGCGGTCCATGGACGGCGAGGTCGTGGTGTCGGCCCACCCGTACCTCCTCGCCCTGGCCGGTAAGCCGACCCACGCCCACCAGGTGGCGATCACCGAGCTGATCGGCGGCTTCGGCGGGGAGGCCGACGATCACGGCCGCCGTCTTCTCGCCGGCCTGGCCGAGGACGTCGGCCGCCGACGTTTCTCGGCGATCATCCTCGACGGGCCGAGGAAGCCCGGCGCCACCGACTGGTTCGTCCCCCTCGAGGGGACCTACCGTTCGGGTGGCTCCCTGCTCGACGACCCCGAGGTCTTCATGCCCGTCACCGGTGCCCCTCGCCAGCCACGGTTCCTCCTCGTCCCGGTGCGGTGACCGGGGCCGCCTACACCGGCCGCCGCGGGAAACGCAGCAGGCCGACCGCGACCCGGCTCGAGACGTCGACCGCGAGGCGCAGGGGCAGGAGCCGCCGATTGCGGTAGAAAATCGGGCGCAGCAGGTCGTCGGCCGGGTCGACGAGGCCCTCGGCGACCGCGGTGCGGTGGAGCTCGGTCCCGGGGTAGATCCTGATCGCCGACAGCGAGAGCTCGCAGCGGCCGCGGACCGCCTGGCGGACGGCGAGGCCCAACGTCTCGGCGCTGGTCCGCCAGGTCTCGCCCGGGGCGTCGAGGAGGAAGGCGCACTTGAACGACGCCCGCGGCGCCTCCCGCCGCACCGTCTCGTAGGCCGCGACGAGCTGCTGGCGGGTCACGCCCTTGCGCAGGCGCGCGAGGATCGGGTCCGAGCCGGAGTCGGGGCCGAAGACGAACGACGCGCCGCCGGCCGCGGCGCAGGCACGCACCAGCTCGGGCGTGATGTGGCGCTCGCCGAAGTACGCCGACCAGCTCACCTTCAGGCCGCTGGCGACGATGGCGGCGCACAGCGCCAGGACGTGCTCCGGCGCGGCGTTGAACGACGGGTCGGTGAAGAAGAAGCGGGACACCCCCCGCCGGACCAGGCTCTCGATGTCCTCGATCACCCGGGCGACCGACCGCACCCTGGTCCTGCAGCCGGAGATCAGGGGGTAGGAGCAGTAGGTGCAGCGCATGGCGCAGCCGCGGTGGCTCTCGACCCCGACCTGGAGCTCGGTCGCGCCCCGGTACGGGTCGAGGTCGACACAGCCGCGGTCCGGCAAGGGCAGGCGGTCGAGGTCCTCCTCCGCCGGCGGGCCGGTCAGGGTGCAGCTGCCGTCCGCCCCCCGCAGCACCAGCCCGAGGACCGACCGCGGGTCGCCGAGGTGCCCGAGCAGCTGCGGGAAGCTGGTCTCCGCCTCGCCCGCCACGCCGATGTCGGCCCCGTCGAGAGAGCGGAGGGCGGCCTCGGGGAAGAGCGAGTAGCCAGCGCCGCCGACCACCGCCAGGGCCCGCGGCGCGCCCGCCCGTGCCGCCTGAAGGGTCTGCGCGCAGCCGCGCAGGTACTGGAAGTGGTCGTAGGACCGGGCCGGGTCGACGTTGCGCAGCGACACCCCGACCACGTCCGGCGCGAGCTCCCGCGCTGCCCGCTCGACCGCGTCGAGCGGCAACGGCAGCACGGCCGGGTCGAGCACCCTCACCTCGTGCCCCTCGAGGGCCGCCGCCAGCGACGCCAGGCCGAGGGGGAAGATCGGCATCTGCCGCCGCCCCAGCGCCGCGTTGACCAGCAGGACCTTCATCGCGCCACCACCGTCCCCCTCACCCGGCCGCCGCCGGCGACGGTCTCCCGTCGCCGTCCGGTCGCGGCAGGCGCGCGGGCGGCAGGTCGCGGTCCTTGCCCGGCTGGCAGGAGAGGTCGACGCCGTTGCAGTCGGAGTCGACGCCGTCGTCGCAGGTCTCGGGGGCGCCGGGGAAGAGCGCCGGGTCGCGGTCGTCGCAGTCCGGGCCGCCCGAGGAGCGGCCGAGGAACCCGTCCTGGTCCAGGTCGCGGGCCGGGTCGTAGGGGCTGGAGCCGACGGTCAGGAACGGGATCACCTGCTCGAGGACCTCCGGCGCGCAGCGCAGGCCGTCGTGGTCGAGGTCGCCGAACGACAGGTTGCGGGCGCCGAGCAGGGCCGGCGACTCCGGGTTCGTGGGGAACCACGCGTCGCCCGAGCGGCGGCCGTTGCGCACCGTGAGGTAGCGGGTCGGCGGCACGCCCGGGCGGAGGTCGGACGGGGTCTCCCCCGGCACCAGCAGGTCCTGCAGGAAGTCCGCGCCCGGCGCCAGGTTGCAGCACAGGGGCAGACCGTCGAGGCAGGTCTCGGTGCTGCAGGCGAAGGTGCCGTGGAACGGCCCCGCGACGTAGGCCGCCGAGTGGACGGCGTAGAACAGGTTGTACTTGACCAGGGTGGCCTGGGCCAGGACCGCGCCGGCGCCGTGGGCGAGCAGGTTGACCCGCGGCGCGCCGGTGTAGCGGAGCACGGCGAAGACCATCTCCTTGAGGTTGTCGGTGCGCAGCTCGAGGCTGGTCAGCTGCCGCCCCTCCCGGTCGACGAGGTCCAGCAGCCAGAGCTCGAAGGGCGAGAAGCCCCGGTCGAGGAAGGCCCGGTAGACGCTGCCGCCGGCCAGGCCGCAGTTGGACCCCAGCCAGTCGGCGCGGGTGCGGGCGTTGTCCGCGATCAGGATGACCGGCAGGTGGCGCAGGGTCGCCGGCTCACGGCGGCTCGAGCCGCCGGCGCCGCCGACCACCTGGGGCGGCTGGTCGAAGTCGGGGGGAAACCCGAGCTCGTCGGCCTGGAGCGCCCCGCCGGCGAGCAGGGCGACGCCGAGGAGCAGCTGCCGCGACCGGGAGCCCACCGCCGTCACTCCGCCACCCCGTCCGCCGCGACGGCACAGCGGAAGCCGATCGCGTCGTCGCGGGTCTCGACGTGGTTCGAGCGCACGTCGGCCGCGATCAGGTCGTCGACGGCGTTGCGAAACCCGCCGCCCTTGACCATGGCCAGGTCCCCGGTCCGGGTCGAGGTCCACTCGCGGGCGTTGCCGGCCAGGTCGAGCACCCCCTCCGGGGTCGCGCCGGCCGGGTAGCTGCCGACCGGGGCCAGCCCCGCGAAGCCGTCGTCGTGGTCGGCGTTGCGCCAGGGCGCGGGGCAACGGGCGTCGCAGAAGTTGCCGCGCCTCCCGTCCGGCGCCTCCCCGCCCCAGGCGTAGCGGCGGCTGTCCCGGCCGCGCGCCGCGTACTCCCACTCGTCGGCGGTCGGCAGGCGCGCGCCCCGCCAGCGGCAGTAGGCGGCCGCGTCCTCCAGGCCGACGCCGGTGACGGGCAGGTCGGGCCGTTCCGCCGGGGGGCCGGCCGGCGGCCGGTGGCGGGCCGCGGCGACGAACTCCCGGTAGGCGCCGGCGGTCACCTCGGTGCGGTCGAGCCAGAAGGGGGCCACGGTCACCACCCGCTGCACCTCGTCCTCGTACTTCTCCCGCGCGCACGAGCCGGGCCCCAGGGCCGGCTCGACGTAACGGCGGCAGGTCGCGACCCGCTCGTCGA
>CAYTJW010000034.1:0-17459 GCA_964438135.1 uncultured Thermoanaerobaculia bacterium | reverse complement strand
CGAGCCACTTGTCGGACACGGTGGCGACGTCGACCGACGCCCAGGAGTGGCTGCTGCTGTAGGACGACGCGGTGGAGAGGGTCCAGTCGTCGGCGCCCTGGGCCGCGGCGTGGGTCCAGCCGGTGGCGCCGCTCTCCAGCGTGTCGAACCAGGTGCCGGTGGTGGTCATGCCCTGCGGCGAGCCGGACCTCCGCACCGTGTTGGTCTCCTCCACCCCGGTGGCGGTCGAGACCGCGCGCACCACGTAGTAGTAGGTGGTGCCGCTGGCCAGGCCGGTGGTGTCGCTGAAGCTGGTGGCGGTGACGCCGCTCGCGATGCGGTTGGTCGTGCCCGGGGTGAATCCGGAGGTGGTCGACCGGTAGACGTTGTAGGTCAGGCCGCCCGAGCAGGCGGTGCCGGCGGTCCAGGCCAGGTTGAGGGTGCAGGTCGAGCTCGGCGGCGCGGTCACCGTCTGCAGGCCGGCGAAGGTCGGGGCCGACTGCCAGGTGATGGAGACGCTGCTCGCGTCCTGGACCGCCGTGCAGCCGGAGCCGGTGCCGGTGACCTTGCAGTTGTACGTGTGGGTGCCGGTGTCGTTGGCCGAGTAGCTGGTGCCGGTGGCGCCGGAGATGTTGGCGCCGTCCCGGGTCCACTGGTAGGTGAAGGGGCCGGTGCCGCCGGTCACCGAGACGCTCAAGGTCTGGGCGGCGCCCTGGCACGGGGTCAGCGGCCCGTTGGGGGTGACGTCGACGCTCGACGGGTTGCAGCTGCCGCCGCCGCAGTTGCCGGAGTACAGGCAGGCCACCCACTCCGGGTGGTCGACGAACGGGTTGCGGTTGCCCTGGTAACACCAGACCTGGTCGTTGCGCCGCATCTCGTCGGAGTCCACCGGGTCGGCCGCGTGCCAGGCGAGCAGGGTCGACAGCACGCCGTGGTATGCCGGGTCCTGGTACCCGTCGCCGCAGGTGGTGGTCTCGGCCCGCATCAGGCCGATGTCCGAGGTGGCGATCAGGTCCTGCTCGGCGCCTGACGCGCCGCTGTCGCCTTCGTAGCGGATGTCCATGTAGAGGATCGACCGGGCGACGTCGCCCTTGCGGTGGTCCCAGGTCTGCCAGACGTCGTTCGCGGTCGGGGTGCCGCCGCAGTCGATCGAACCGCCCTTGCTGAGGTTGACCTGGCCGGCGCCGCCAAAGCCGTTGTTGACGTCGGTGGCGTAGCTGGTGCAGCCGCTGTCGCAGTCGTCGTGCGGCTTGTTGCCGCGCGTCGAGTTGTAGCTGGCGCTGGCCGCACGCAGGTGGTGGCAGTCGGTGTAGGGGATGCGGCCGCTGCCGGACTCCTCGGAGAAGCCGAACGACTTGGCCCAGGTGTGCTCGCGGTTCCAGGTGCAGCCGGACGAGCAGTTGTCGGCGTACGCCTGGTTCTTGTACACCGCCAGCAGCTGCGCGGTGTTGGAGGGGTTCTCGTCGGCGTTGTTGATGATGTCCCAGGTGTCGGTGGCGGTCGAGGTGTAGGGGAAGCGGGTGTGGTCGTCGATCACCGGGTGCAGGCTGGCGCGCAGGGCCGCCGCGCTGCTGGCGTCGACCGTCGCGTAGTAGGACGACGGCGGCGAGGCGCAGCTGATGCCGCGCGTGGCCGAACCGGTCTGCGGTTCTTCCGTCACCGTGACGTTGACCACCCGGGTGCAGACCTCGGCGAGCGCGGTCCAGCCGTCGAGGTCGCGGTAGCCGTAGTGGTCCTCGACCGAGAGACCGACGGCGCGCGGCACGAAGCGGCCGCGGACCTCGATCTCGTAGTCGCCGGGCGCGACCGGAGCGCCGCCGGAGTCACGGCCGTCCCAGGTGAAGAGCAGCGGCCGCTTGCCTTCGTCCACCCGGTACAGGCCGGGCAGGACGGCCACGACCTTGCCGCTGTCGGCGCGCCGGACCTCGGCCTCGGCGACCATGAAGGCGTAGCCGGAGAGGTGAAACGTCCGCTCGTCCGGGTCGAGCCTGCCGGGCACGACCTCGTAGCTGTCGGCCGGCAGCAGCTCGAAGTCGACCGCCACCCGGCCGACCAGGTTCAGTGGACCCTGGCGCGGGCAGAAGGCCCAGGCGTCGGGCAGCACGCTCAGGCGAAAGGCGGCGTCGCAGTCGGCCGACCAGTCGGCCAGCGGCGGCCGGCCGGGGCCGTCGGGGCCGTTGCCGGCGAATGCGGTCGGCGCCAGCAGCAGCGCGATCAGCAAGCTGGTCGAGCGGGGGTCGAATCTGCGGTGCATGGGCGCCTCCTGCCGGGTTGGTGTCCGACGCCCTGAAGGTACCCGGAACTGGTGCGGGGCGTGTCACGCCGGTGTGAAACTCGACCCATGATCGTCATCGAAGTGTAAAACACCCCGGCCTCCGGGTCCCTGGATCGGCGCCCGGCGTGCAGCACGCTCGCGTCGCGACGGCCACGCCGCGATGGGCGAGGTGGGGGTGCAGCCCGTGCGGCCGCGGCTCAGCCACCAGGAGCGGGCGCCGGCAACGAGGCGGCGGCTGCCGCGCCCGCCGTTTGCGCGGCGTCCTCGGCCCCGACAGCAGCCTGCCCAGCTCCCGGTGCCGCCGGTCTCACCCGCTCTCGAGAGGGGCAGGGATTCGCGACGCCCGGATGACGGGGGCACTGTTCGGAGGCCCACAGCGGCGGGATGACGTGCTTCTCGGGCGGCCGGGAGCCGGGAGTGCCCCCGCCGGGCTCGGGGCGGGCCTGGAGACCCGCGGGATGAGGGAGGGCAGCGTTCCGGTGGCGTCGGAGCCGGCTGCCCCGGTCGCCGGCTTGACGCGCCAGGCCGGCGCACGTACGGTGAGCCGCCGCGCCCCCGAGGACGTCTGGCAGCGTCAGGGTCGACACGGAACGGCCCGGAGCGGGGCCAGGGAGGATGAGCATGAGCCAGGTTTCGACCAGCCCCAGCGGCGAGCGGTTTCCCCTGCCCGAGCCCCACGAGTACGCCGCCGAGTACGAGCGGCTCGCCGGCCTGGCCGCTGCGGCTCGCGCTCAGGGCCAGGAGGTCGTCGTGGTGATGGGCGTCGGCTTCGTCGGCGCGGTGATGGCCGCCATCGTCGCCGACACCGTGGACCGGGCGACCGGCCGCCCGTCGAAGCTCGTCATCGGCTGCCAGCGGCCTTCGACCCGCTCCTACTGGAAGATCCCGGTCCTCAACCGCGGCCTGTCGCCGGTCAAGGCCGAGGACCCCGAGGTCGAGCCGATGATCGCGCGCTGCGTGCTCGAGAAGAGGACGCTGACCGCGACCTTCAACCCCGACTGCCTGGCCCTCGCCGACTGCGTCGTCGTCGACGTCCAGTGCGACTACAAGAAGGAGTCGCTCGGCGACCTGCGCACGGGCGAGGTGGAGATGGGCGCGCTCGAGGAGACGCTGCGCACGATCGGCGGCAAGATCCAGCCCGGCTGCCTCGTGCTCGTCGAGACCACGGTCGCGCCCGGGACCACGGAGTTCGTCGCGTTGCCGATCCTCAGGCGGGCCTTTGCCGCGCGCGGCATCGCGAGCGACCCGATCCTCGCCCACTCGTTCGAGCGGGTCATGCCGGGGCGCCAGTACGTGGCGTCGATCCGCGACTTCTGGCGGGTCTGCGCCGGCTGCACGGACGAGGCCCGCCGGCGGGTCGAGAAGTTCCTGCGGGAGGTCCTCAACACCGAGGACTACCCGCTCACCGTCATGGACCGGCCGATCGAGTCCGAGACGACGAAGATCGTCGAGAACTCGTACCGGGCGACGATCCTCGCCTTCCTCAACGAGTGGAGCCTGTTCGCCGAGCGCAACGGCGTCGACCTCCTCAAGGTCATCCGCGCGGTCAAGATGCGGCCCACCCACTCGAACATGATCTTCCCCGGCCCCGGCATCGGCGGCTACTGCCTGCCCAAGGACGGGGGCCTGGGCTACTGGGCGTACAAGCACATCCTGGGCTTCGAGGACGACATCTTCCGCCTCACCACGGCCGCGATCGACATCAACGACACCCGCGGCCTGCACGCCGCCGAGCTGACCCGGGACGCGCTCCGCAACATGGGGCGCTACATCGCCGGCACCGAGGTGCTCATCTGCGGTGCCTCCTACCGCGAGGACGTCGGCGACACCCGCTACTCCGGCTCGGAGCTCGTCGCCCGCAAGCTGACCGAGATGGGCGCCACGATCCGGGTTCACGACCCCTACGTCGACCACTGGTACGAGCTGGAGGCGCAGGACACCTACCCGGCCCCCGGCCACTCCTGGGCCCGCTTCTTCCGGAACCAGGCGGACCTGGTCGGCGTGCGCGTGCAGAAGGACCTGCCCGCGGCCCTGAAGGGGGTCGAGGCGGTCGTGCTGGCGGTGCGCCACGAGCCCTACCTCGCGCTCGAGCCCGACCAGGTCGTGGCCTGGGCCGGGCAGCCGGTCGCCGTCGTCGACTGCTTCGGCATCCTCGACGACGACCGCATCCGGCGCTACTTCGAGCTCGGCTGCGAGGTCAAGGCTCTCGGCCGCGGCCACATCCAGCGCATCAAGGAGCGCGTCCGCGGCGCCCGCCACTCCTGAGGAGCCCGGGGCGGCGCGCGGCCGGCTGCAGCCGACCACCCCGGGAGGCAGCAAGCGGGCCCGGAGGCCCGCGGGGTGGTGACCTGCGGTCGCCACGGCGGCGCGGTCTCAGGGCCGGGTCTTCGCGCCGCCAACGTGGTCAACGGGGCGAACCCGCGCGCGGTGTCACCCACCGCGTGGGGGGCGCCACGGGGGCGGCTTGCGGCTCAGCCCGGCACGAGCCCGAGACGACCCACCGCCCGCGCCTCGACCGCCGCCCGGCTGCAGGGCACGGTCCAGCTGCGGCCCCGGTACCAGTCGTCCAGGAAGTCGTCGTAGTGCCGGCTCAAGGGGTTGCCGGACTGCCCCAGGTTGGTGAGGATGGCGAAGGAGTCGGGGTCGGCCCAGTCGAGCACGAACCGCATGCTCGGCCCGATGGTGGCGTGGAAGGTGCCGCTGGCGGCGTCGAGGCGGTACCAGGTCGCATTGAGCGAGCCGCTGTCGCCGCCCATCGCCAGCGGCCCCCGGTTCAGCCCGAGCCAGGCGTCGAGCAGACCGACCGACCCCAGGGGATGCCGGATGTCCAGCCGGAGGATCTCCCCCCAGCTGCGGTCGCCGACCATCGCGACCGCGCGGTCGGCGGCCCGAGCGGCGATCCCCTCGAGGGTCTCCACCGCGGGGGTCCGGGTGTCGTCCACCACCCCGGAGGGCCGCGCGGTGAGCACGGCGTCGACCAGTGCCCGCCCCGCTCCCCAGCGGTCGCCCAGCTGGTCGCGGAACAGCTCCTCGGCGAGGCAGTGCCACCAGGTCGCGAACAGCGCGGCCAGCCGCTGGTCCGCAGCCATGCTGCCGTCCCACGCCCTGATCTCGCTGGCCAGGGCGTGGTCGCCGGCCCGCTCGGCGCCGTCGGCGAAGAGCCCGCGCCACAGCGTCGCCCGCGCCGAGACGCGGTCGAGCTGCATGGCGCTCATGTCCGCCGGCGTCAGCCTGGCGTCGGTGTCGAGCCACTGGCTCGCCCGCAGGATGCGGTAGGGGTCCCAGAACCCGGGGACCTCGTACGGCCAGGGTTCCCCCACCACCCGGTTGTTGCAGCTCGCCAGCCAGCCCCGCGCCGGGTTGAGCGCGTGCGGCGTGTCGGCGAGGTCGACGTAGCCGTCCCAGGTCGCCTCCGGGTCGAGCCCCCGCGCCACCCCGAGCGCGGGCGCCGAGCGTCGTCTCGGGATCGGCGTGCCGAGCTGGGAGCCGATGTTGCCGCGGCGGTCAGAGTAGGTCCAGTTGGCGGCCAGCGCGCCGAGCCCGGTGACCGCGCTGCGAAAGCCGTCGAAGTCGGTGGCGTGCAGCAGCCGGCGGGCCGCGGCGACGATGCCGGCCGGGCCGAAGTCGAAGCCGGCCCAGCGGAGCACGGTCAGGCGGCCGCCGTCGCGCTCGATCACCACCCCCAGGCTCAGCTCCTCGACGGTCACCTGGCGCGGAGCGTCCTCCCCCTTCACTCGGATCGACTCGGTCACCGGACGCAGCGGCTCGGAGCCGGCCATGGTCAGCGCGTGGCCAGGGCGCTCCGGGTCGAGCTCTACTCGGTAGGAGTCGACCAGGTCGACGGCCGCCACGGTGAACGCCCAGGCGGTGTCGGACGAGTGACCCATCAGGGCGAACGGCACCCCGGGCGCAGTGGCCCCGACGAAGTCCACCCCCGGCGCGTGCAGGCCCGCCAGGTACCAGAAGCACGGCGCCGCGTCGATCGAGAGGTGGGGGTCGCCGGCGTGCAGCGCCGCCCCGGACAGCGACCGGTGGGGGGCGACGACCCACGAGTTGGACGCACCGGTCAGGTGGGGCTCGACCACCGACGGCAGCCCGGGCACCGAGGGCGGCGACCAGGGTACCGGGTCCAGCAGCGGGCGGGCGTCGTCGCCGAGCCGCTCGATCAGCTCGGCCGCCTCGGCGTTGCCGTCCATCAGGGCGAGGCTGTACCACGTCTGGTACTGGGTGATGGCGAGGACGTCGACCGGCCGCCAGGGACGCGGCCGGTGGCCGAGCACCACCAGCTCCGGCGGCAGGACCCGCCGGCTGTCGAGCCAGGCGTTGACGCCGGCGCAGTAGGCCTCGACCATCGCCGCCGACCCTGAGTCGAGACGCCCCTCGTCCGCGGCGGCGCGACGGGCGAAGCCCAGGCGCCGCTGGCGGACGTCGGTCTCGACGGCGACCTCACCGAACAGCTCGGCCAGCTCGCCGGCGGACAGGCGGCGGACCAGCTCCATCTGGAACGCGCGCTCCGAGGCGTGCACCCAGCCCAGCGCGAGGTACAGGTCGTGCTCGTCCGCGGCCCAGATCTGGGGCACACCGCGCTCGTCGAAGAGGACGTCCACCGGGCCGTGGAGCCCCGGCAGCGCCTCCTCGCCGTGGTGGCGTGCCACCGACAGCGTGAGGACCGCCCGGCCTCCGAACCAGAGGAGCAGTGGCAGCACGACCACCACCGCGCCGACGGCGACGACCAGGCGTGCCTTCACGTCCGGCATTGTAGGCGAGGCGCAGCGTTGCTCGGCCGCAGGAGCTCGAGCCCCCTGGGCAACTGCCAGGTCGGGCCGGTCCGGCCGACGCCGGACGCCGTGGGGGCGAGGGCCAGGGGTCCCGCCAAGGGAGCGCGGCGCCCCGGCAGAGGGGAGGGCACGGGCCCAGCCGACCGGGTGGTACGATGGCTCGAGAACGCAGGGAGCGACCACGACGCCCGGACCTGCGCTGATGCTGTCCGCTCTGGCCTGCGCCGTACCCGCCGGGGCGGTGGTCGGGCAGGGCCCGCCAGGCGGGTGCCTCCGCGTCGAGCGGGTCGAGCCGCTCGGTGCCGCCGACCGGGCTGGCTTGAGGCCGGGCGACACGCTCTGCCGGTGGCGCCTGGAGCCGGTCGGCGCGGGCTCGACGCCGAGCTCCGGCCCGCTCTCCGGGCCCTTTGCCCTCGGCGAGGTGGATCCGGCGGGGGCATCGCCCGGTGCGCTGACCGTCGAGGGATGGCGCTCGAAGGAACCCCTGGTGGCGGTCATCCCGACGGCCCCCTTGGGCGTGCTCGCCCGTCCCTGGATGCCACCCGCCATTGACCAGCGCCTCAGCGGCGCGCTCGAGCAGCTCGCGGCAGCTGACCCGGGCGGACCCGCCGCGCTCCGTCTGCTCGCCGAGCGCTGCGACCGGAGCGTCGCCGCGTGGCTGCTCCATCGCGGTGCCCTGGCACTCGAGGAGCGAAGACTGTGGAAGGACGCGGCCGAGCTCCACCTCGAGGCGGCCAGGGTCGCCCCCGAGCTCGGCGAGCAGGCGCAGCTGTGGGCCGCCGCCGGAGTCGCGCTGGAGCGGGCACGGGAGCACGCGCGCGCCGCCGATTGCCACCGCCAGGCGCTGGTGCGGCGACGGTCCACCTCGCCAGCCGGCCCGGAGGTCGCGACGAGCCTGCACCGCCTCGGGGCTCTCGCCTTCGACCAGGGGAGGCTCGACAGCTCGGCCGCCTGGTTCGAGCGCGCCCTCGCGATCCGGTCGAGGCTGGGCGGAGACGGCCTGGCGGCGGCCGAGACCCTCAACGGCGTTGGTCGAGTCGCTGTCCGGCGTGTCGAGCTCGACCGCGCACGGTCGGCCTTCGCCTACGCGCTCGAGCGCTGCGAGCGCTCCGCGCCGTTCGGCGCAGTCGCCGCCGAGAGCCTGCGCGGCCTCGGTCAGGTCGCCCAGGAGCGTGGCGACCTCGCGCTCGCAGAGCAGTACTACCGGCGCGCCCTCGAGCTGCGGGAATCCCGGCCCGCGGACCCGCTCCTGGTCGCTGCCAGCCTCAGTGACCTCGGCGAGGTGGCGAAGCGGCGCGGAGACCTGGCCGCGGCCGAGGAGCTCCACGGTCGCGCGCTGGAGATTCGCAGCCGGGCCGAGCCAGCTGGCCTCGAGGTCGCCTGGAGCCTCAACAACCTCGGCGCGGTGGCGTTCATGCGCGGCGACCTGGCCAGCGCCGAGGAGCTGTTCGCCCGCTCGCTGGCGGTCAAGCAGCGCCTGGCAGGGGACAGCCTCGACGTCGCCATGGGCCTCAGCAACCTCGGCGCCGTCGCGGCGACGCGCGGCGACCTCGCCTGCGCTGAGGGGCACTTTCGCCGGGCGCTGAGCATCGCCGAGCGGCGCGCCCCGGGCAGCGTGAGCGTCGCTGCCCGGCTGTCGAACCTGGGGGCCATGTACCTCGACCGGGGTGACCTGACAGCCGCGGCGGAGAACCTGCGGCGGGCACTCGACCTGTGGAGTCGCCTCGCGCCGGACAGCCCGGACCTGACCCTCAACCTCAACAACCTGGGTGTCGTGCTCGCCCGCCTGGGCGATCTCGCCGGCGCCGAGGCCTGTCACCGCCGCGCCCTCGCCATCCGCGAGCGAGTGGCGCCGGACAGCCTCGACGTCGCCGTCAGCCTCACCAACCTCGGCCATGTCCACCGTGACCGGGGCGAGCCGGGCCAGGCCGAGGCGTGCTACCTCCGCGCCCTGTCGATCAAGGACGCGCGGGTGCCGGGTAGCCTGACGGTGGCGGCGACTCTCGGCGCCCTCGGCACCGTTGCCCTCGGCCGCGGCGACCTCGAGGAGGCCGAGCAGCTGCTGCTGCGGAGCCTCGAGATCCGCCGCCGGCGCGCGCCGGGGACCACCGCCGAGGCCGAGTCTCTGCACGACCTCGGGCTGGTCGCCCGTACCGCCGGTCGGCGTGAGGATGCGCTGGGCTACCTCGCCGCCGCCGTCGACGCCGTGGAGGCTCAGCAGGAGAGGCTTGGCGGCTCGGCCGAGACGCGCGCCATGTTTCGCCGGGACTTCGTCGCCTACTACCGCGACTGCCTCGAGCTCCTGCTCGATCTGGGGCGGCCCGAGCAGGCGTTTCACGTCCTCGAACGCTCGCGGGCGCAGGCATTCCTGCTCATGCTCGCCGAGCGCGACCTCGTCTTCAGCGCCGACATCCCGCCCGAGCTCGACCGTCGGCGCCGTGTCGCCAGGGCGACTTGCGACCGCCTCGCGGGCCAGCTCGCCCGGCTCTCTGACCGCGCCGCGCCCGACCTCCAGCGGCACCTCCTCGAGCAGCTCGAGCTGGCCCGTCAGACCCGCTGGGAGGTCGACGAGGAGGTCCGCGTCGCCTGCCCGCGCCTCGCGGCACTGGGTCGCTCGGAGCCCCTCACCCTGGACGGAGTTCGCGCCAACCTCGCCCCGGGAACCGTGCTGCTCGCCTACGCGGTGGGCAAGCGGGCCACTCACCTCTTCTGCGTCGGGCCCGGGCGGGAGGACTTCGCCGTCCACTCGCTGCCGCTCGCCGAGGAGGAGCTGCGGGTCAAAGTCGCCCGCTTCCGCAACCACGTGCTCCGCAACCCTGAGCCCGACGTTCTGGTGCGAGTCTCGGCAGCCCTCGGCGCGCTGCTGTTGGGCCCGGCCGCTGACGCGCTGCAGGGAGCCGAGCGCCTGCTGGTCATCCCCGACGGTCCCCTCCACCTGCTCCCGTTTGCCGCCCTCGCCGATCCCAACTGCTCTGACCGGCACCGCTATCTGGTCGAGGCCTTGCCGCTCCAGCTGGCGGCGTCGGCGACAGTCCACGCGCGTCTCTCGGCCGGGCCAGGGCGCGCCCGGCGGCAGCGTCTGGCGGCATTTGGCGATCCGCGTTACCCCAGCGCGGCGGCGCTCGCGGAGGAGCCGGCCCGGCGTGGAGCTCCACGGGGCGACCTGGTGCTGACGCCGCTGCCCGCGACCAGGGACGAGGTCGCGGCGCTGGCGGCGCTCTACCGCGACGCTGCCGAGGTGTGGCTCGGCGAGGACGCGAGCGAGGAGCGGGTCGGCATGCTCGGCCCCGGCCCCAGCCTGGTCCACTTCGCCTGCCACGCCTTCGCCGACGAGGGTCAACCCCTCGACTCGGCGCTCGCCCTGACCATCCCCGCGAGCTCGAGCGGCAACGCCAACGACGGCCTGCTGCGAGCGTGGGAGGTCCTCGAGCGGCTGCGGCTCGACGCTGACCTGGTCACCCTGTCGGCGTGCGAGACCGCCCTCGGCGCGGAGGTCGCCGGCGAGGGCATCGTCGGCCTCACCCGCGCCTTTCACTCCGCCGGCGCCCGCGCCGTGCTGGCCTCCCTGTGGAGCGTCGCCGACTCGAGCACCTCGGTCCTGATGGGTGCGCTGTACCGCCACATCCGGGGTGGCACGCCGATGGCCGAAGCGCTGCGCCTGGCCCAGCTGGAGCTGCTGCGAGAGTCAGTCCCCGGCCCCGGTGGCGAGCCGGTGGACGCCACCGCGCCCTACTACTGGGCGCCGTTCCAGCTCTACGGCAACCCGGGCTGACGCGCCTCGCGGGCCGCGCCCGTTGCCAAGAGGGACCCGGGCTTCCTCACCGGCCGGACGACTCGGTCGTGCCGCGTCGGCCACGTCTCGGCGAGCCGTGCCGCGGTGCTGCGGCAGACCGCCGCCCGGGTCGGCCGGGGATCGGCCCGCGTGCAGGGCGACGTCGAAACGACTGGGTCTGGCGGCCTCGCGGCTGCCGTCCCGGGCCCGCTCGGCTATCATCGGGTCGTGGGACGTGCCCGTCGCGGCTGGTTGCGCCCGGGCCGTCGGACTGCCCGCCGGCGCGGGGAGCGCTGCCTGCGAGGGCAACGGATCCGGGCCAGTGCGGCTCGTCGGCAGGAGGGGGTCTGGAGAGTGCCCTGAAAGTCGGCCACATCCGGGTCCTCGAGCTCATCGGCCGGGGCGGGATGGGCGACGTCTGGGTCGGTTTCGACGAGGCCCTGAGCCGGCGCGTGGCCCTCAAGTCGATCCGCCCCGGCATGCGCCGGGAGCCGGGCGCCCAGGCGCGCTTCCTGCGCGAGGCCCGGGTCCTGTCCCAGCTCGACCACCCCAACATCTGCCGGGTGTTCGACCTGGTCCGCAGCGAGGACGGCGAGTTCCTCGTGCTCGAGCTCATCGAGGGTCGCAGCCTGCGGGCGGCGCTGGGGCCAGCCGGGTTGCCCTTCGCGACGGCCATGCGGGTCGCCCAGCAGCTGGTGTCGGCCTTGGTTGCGGCTCACGGCCGCGGCGTCATCCACCGCGACCTCAAGCCCGAGAACGTCATGATCACGACCCAGGGGGACGTCAAGGTGCTCGACTTCGGCCTCGCCCGCCTTGCCGGGACCGTCCTGGCGGAGACGGGCCTTCCCGGAGCCGGCGAGCGCGAGCGCCTCTCGGAGCAGCCGGCGTCGCCCCCGGGGCCCGAGCCGGCCCAGGGTGTCGGCGACCCCACCGGGTCGGTGGCCGACCGTACGGGCCTGGCGGAGGTCGTGGAGGACCAGGGGCAGGAGAGTCGGAATCCGGTGGAGCCACCCGGCGGTCGACGCGCGGCCAGGGCGGAGGACCCCGAGGTCCTGCTCGACCGGCCGGCGGCCGCCGCCGACGACGCCGGTCGCGAGGCTGACTTCGGCACCGTCGCCGGGGCGATCCTCGGCACTCTCTCTTACATGAGCCCGGAGCAGGCGACCGGCGGCACGGTGACCGCGGCCAGCGACATCTACTCGCTGGGTCTGATCCTCCAGGAGCTCTTCACCGGCCGCCGCGCCTACGAGCCCGGGCTGACCGAGCCGGGCCTGCTCCTCAAGGCGGCCCGGGCCGAGACCCTGCCGATTTCCGGCGTCGACGGCGAGCTGGCCGCCCTCGTCGAGCGCCTCAAGGCGGCCGAGCCGGCAGCCCGGCCGTCGGCGATCGACGTCGCTGAGCGGCTGCGCTGGATCGCCGCCGCCCCCCGCCGCCGTCGCCGCCGCTTGGTTGTGGCCGCGGCGATCGCGGTGATGACCCTGTTCTCGGTTGCCATGACGGTCCAGACCCTGCGCGTGGGGCGGGAAAGAGACCGAGCCAACCAGGAGGCGCAGACCGCCCGCCAGGTCTCCGACTTCCTCGTCGGCCTGTTCCGCGTGTCCCACCCGGAGAGGGCGCGCGGCAACACGGTCACCGCCCGCGAGCTCCTCGACCAGGGCGCCGAGAGGATCCGGACCGAGCTGGGGGGCGAGCCGGAGGTCCAGGCCCGCCTCCTGGACACGATCGGCTCCGTCTACGCGGCGCTCGGCCTGTACGACGAGGCCCTGCCGCTGCTCGAGGGGGCGGTCGCGATCGGCCGGCAGGGCCCACGCGCCGACGAGGATCGCCTCGCCACCAGCCTCGACCACCTCGCCTGCGCGCTGGTCAGCCTCAATCGCCTCGACGAGGCCGAACCCCTGCTGCGGGAGGCGATCGCGATCAGCCAGCGGCTCCACGGCGAGCTCGCCGCCGAGACGGTGTCGCCGGTGAACAACCTGGCGAGCGCGCTCTGGCACCGGGGCGAGTACGACGAGGCGACCCGGCTGTGCGAGCGCATCCTCGAGATCAGGCTCCGCTCGTCCGACCCCGACGACCCGAACCTCGCCACGGCGTACCACAACCTGGGCGCCATCCTCAAGGAGCAGCAGCGCGGCGACGAGGCCCGGCCGATGTTCGAACGGGCGCTGGAGATCTGGGAGCGCAGCCTCGGGCCCGACCACCCGAGCGTGGCGATCTGTCTGGTCAACCTGGCCGGGGTGTGCGGCGACACGGCCCGCGAGCGCGAGCTGTACGAGCGCGCCCTGCCGCTGCTCGAGCGGCTGTTCGGCGCCGGCCACCCCAACGTTGCCGCGGCCCTGTTCAACCTCGGCCTGGTCCACCACAAGCTCGGCGACGCCGGGGCGGCGCAGACGCACATCGTCCGCGCCCAGAGCATCTGGGAGACGCGGCTCGGGCCCGAGCACCCGATGGTCGGCCGCACCCTCAACGCCCTCGGCACGATTGCCAGCGGGCGCAGGGACTTCGCCGCCGCGCTCGGGCTCCAGCAGCGGGCCCTGACCATCCTCGAGCGCGAGCTCGGGCCGGACCACTACCTGGTCGGGCAGACCCTGCACGGGGTCGCCACCGCGCTCGAAGGGCTCGGCCGACGCGAGGAGAGCGAGGCGCTGCTCCGGCGCTCGCTGGCGGTCGTCGAGGGGGCGCTCGGCCGAGACAACCCGACCTGGGCGGAGGTGGCGCACAGCCTGGGCAGCGTGCTGGTCGAGAGCGGGCGCTTCGCCGAGGCGGAGCCTCTGCTGCGGGAGGCGGTCGCGGGGCTGGAGCGGAGGGGAGGAGCTGTCGACCGGCGCGTGACGGCGGCCTCGCGCGAGCTCGCGCAGGCGCTGCGTGCCAACGGCCGCGTCGCCGAGGCGGAGGAGGTCGAGCGGCGCCTGGGCGGGTCCGCCGCCGCCGCGGAGCGACGCCCGTAGGTCCCGGCTCCGGCGCTGTCGACATCGTCGTCGCCGGGGCGGCGGGTTGCCGGCACGGGGCGCGGTACCTGATGCCGAGACGGCGTCGAAGGCGTCCGGTGGGGCGGGCTGCGGTCGGCCGCAGCGCTCTCGGGCAGCCGGCTGCGGCGCGAGACGGTCGGCCAACTGGCGGCGGCCCTCCCTGTGCCGCACCCCTCTTCGCGACTCCGTACCACCACCGCCGCGGCCTTGGCCGCGCCCCGACGCCCTGCCAGGCCGGTGGTGGGCCCGACCAGTGGGAGAGCGAGCTCCCATCCCCCCCATGGCGCGCGCGGGGTTGTAGGTGTACCATCGGCCCACGAGGAAAGGAGAGAGACGGATGAGGACCCTGGCTGCCCTTTCTGCGATCCTGCTCCTGGCGGCGCCGATGGCGATGGCCGACTGCACCACGTCGTGCGCCTCGCCGACCCAGGTCAACGTGAGCTCGTTCCCGTACAGCGACGCCTACAGCGACACGGCGTGCACCGGCTGCACGAGTCTCGACGACCTCGGCTGCCTGGGCAGCTACGACAACGGCGCTGGCAGCTTCTACCGGGTCACCAACGACACCGGGGCCGAAATCGTGCTCCAGGTCGACTTCCAGTCGACCACCACCTGGACCGGGCTCGCCGCGTTCACCGACTGCGCCGACATGGCGACCTGCCTGTGGTCGCAGACCTCCACGAGCACGCTGGCCGTGAGCCGTCAGGAAACGCTCGCTGCCGGGGCGTCCATCTACCTGCTCGCCGACACCTGGCCGACCCCGAACTGCGCCAACTACACCCTCGACCTGTCGATCGGCGTGTTGCCCGCCAACTACACGGTCGACGACGCCTGCGCAACCCCGTTCGAGGACATCAGCGCCACCGGGACGGCCCTCGGACTGACCGACGACGCCGAGGCCAACATTCAGATCCCGTTCGACTTCGGCTTCTTCGGGACGCTGTTCGCCGCGCCGATCGACCTGCGGGTCGGCAACAACGGCGGGATTCTCTTCAACACCACCGCGGGCGAGGTCGGGACCGGCGCGCAGATTGTCGCCGGCGGCACCAGGGCCATCTTCCCGTTCTGGGACGACCTCGACGACGAGACCGGGGACGTGTACTGGCAGGTCCTGGGCAGCGCCCCGAACCGGCGCCTGGTCGTCGAGTGGTACCAGCGGCCCCACTTCAACGGCGTCGGCGCCGCGACCTTCGAGGCGATCCTGTACGAGACGACGGGCGTGATCACCTTCGTCTACAACGACGTCGTGTTCGGCGACGTGGCCATGGACTACGGGATCTCGGCCACGGTCGGGCTCCAGGGTCCGCTCGCGGTGGAGTACTCGTACAACACCGCCTCGCTGGCCGACGGCATGTGCATCAGCTTCACCCCCGAGTTCGTCCCGGTCGAGCTGCAGTCCTTCAGCGTCGAGTAGGCTCGGCCCCGTCGAGCACCTCAACGGCCGCCCCCCGGGGCGGCCGTTGTTCCCTTCGCCTGCCGGGACCGGGCGCCAGGCCCGACGCTCTTCGCGCTCTTTCCCCAACGCCGGCCGCTCGCACCGGGTGCTCGGCCTGGCACCCGTCTCGCTCCACCGCGGCGAGCGTGCGAAGCTCGGGCGGGCGGTGTATTCTCGGCGGGGGTGTCCCATGAAGGTCGCCAGCTCACTCGTGGTCATCGCAGTTGCCCTGGCAGTCAACCCGGCGGGTGGGGCGGACTTCCCGGGCGAGGTCGAGGCGACCGGTCAGACGACCTGCGAGGATCAGCTGGGCGATCCTGTCGACTGCACCGGCACCGGGCAGGACGGCGACCTCCGTGCCGGCGTCGACTGGCCCGTGCCGCGGTTCACCGTCAACGGCGACGGCACGGTCACCGACAACCTGACCGGGCTCATCTGGCTGCGCGACGCGACCTGTGCAGACCTGGCCGGGACCGACGCCGAGGGCCGCGGCGACTGGCAGACCGCGCTCGACGCCGCCAACGGCCTGGCTGCCGGGGTGTGCGGCCTGAGCGACGGCTCGACGGCCGGCAGCTGGCGGTTGCCCAACGCCAACGAGGCCTCGAGCCTGGTCGCGTTCTTGTACGGTGAGCCTCATGTCCCGAGCACCATCGGCGACGGGGTGATGAGCGAGGGGGAGCCGTTCATCGACGCCGAGGACGCCTCGTTCTGGGTCTCCACCACCTGGGCGGCCGACCCGATTCGTGCGACCTTCATGCAGGTCCACAGCGGCACCCCAGGTCTCTCCCAGAAGACCACGCTGCGCCACGTGTGGCCGGTTCGCGGCTCGACCACTGGCGCGCGGGCGCCGGTCGAGCGCACTGGGCAGGTGAGCTGCTACAGCCAGGCCGGAGCCCCGGTGGCGTGCGCCGGCACCGGCCAGGACGGCGACCACCTCGCCGGCGCGCCGTGGCCCAGCCCGCGTTTCGTCGACAACGGCGACGGCACGGTCAACGACCAGCTCACCGGCCTGATCTGGCTGAAGGACGCAACCTGCGCCGAGCTCGGCGGTACGGACGGGCGGTTGAGCTGGGGGGACGCAGTCGCCGCCTGCAGGAGCCTCGCGCACGGGACCTGCGGCCTTGCCGACTCCTCATCGGCTGGTGAGTGGCGCCTGCCCAACGTGAAGGAGCTGCTCAGCCTGGTCGACTACGAGTACGAGAGCCCTGCTCTGAGCAACGGGGCGGGGACCGGCCAGTGGGCCGAGGGCGACGTGTTCACAGGGGTCCTGGGGTGGGACTTCTGGACCTCCACATCCATGCTCGGGTGGTCGCCGCCGCAGGCTCTGCAGATGTCCGTGGGCTCCGGGTTGACCTCCCTCTCGGGCAAGGGGTACGTCAAGTACGTGTGGCCGGTGCGCGGCGGCCAGCTGCCCGTCATCTTCGCCGACGGCTTCGAGCTCGGGAGCACGGCCGGCTGGTCGGTGACCACGCCGTGATGGTGCGCCGGTCACTGCCGGCAGGACTGGCCGGGACCGCGGCCGCGTCCAGTCGACGCACGTCCTGATCAGCGGGGCTCCGCAGCCGAAGCCCACGTCCCAGAGAGCCGGCGTGCCGGCCGGCAGGGAATGAGCTGGCCGCAGGTGTCGCTGGCCGCGTCGTGGGGCGGCCGTCCGGCTCAGCGCCCGTCACCGTAGAGCTGGAAGGCGGCCCAGAAGAACGGGTGCGCCAGGCCGGCGCGGGCCGCGCCCGCCGGCGGGTCGCCGGCCGCGCCGCGGATGAAGTCGAGCTGGGCGTGGCGCAGGGCCTCCTCCTTGGCCATGCCGGCCCGCAGGTTGGCGTGGAAGCGCCGCATCAGCTCGGCCGTGCTGTCGTCGGCCACCGGCCAGAGGGAGGCGAGGACGGCGCGCGCGCCGGCGAGCTGGAAGGCGCGCGTCAGGCCGAGCAGCCCTTCCCCCGCCAGCTCCCTGCCGAGCGCCGTCTCGCAGGCGGACAGGACGACGAGGTCGGCGTCGAGGCGCACCTGCTCGATCACCTCCCACGCCTCCAGCAACCCGTTGCCCTGGCCCTCGGCCCGGCGGCCGTGGCGGCCTGCGCCAGGAGCCAGCTCCGCACCGGTGGCCGGCCCTCCCTGGCGGCGAGGCGGCGTAGCCGGGCGGTGCCGTCCGCGCCACCGACCTCGAGGGCCTCGGCCAGCTCGCGGTCTCGCGCCCCGCCGAGCCGGGGTCGGGCCTCGACCCCGAGCGTGCCGTCGACGAGCGCGAGCTCCACCCGCC
>CAYTJW010000033.1:0-17600 GCA_964438135.1 uncultured Thermoanaerobaculia bacterium | reverse complement strand
GGGTGGCCAACGCCGCCGCCGCCCTGCTCCTCGCCGCCGGCCTGGAGGCGCGCACCGTCAGCGGGGTGCTGATGGACGGCGACCGGCCCGTGCCCCACCGCTGGGTCGAGTGCCGGCTGCCGGGGGTCGGCTGGGTGGCGACCGACCCCACCCTGGGGTTGTGGACGGTGACCCCCCGCCACATCGCCTTCGCCGACACGGTCACCGCGCCGCCGACGCTCGAGGTGCTCCGGCTCGACGAGGCGCCGCTCGACGTCCTGCCCCGCCGGCGCGGCCTGCCGGTGCGGCCGAACCGGGGCGCGGAGCTGGTGGTGCGAGCCCAGGGCGACGGCTGGGCGAGCTGGCCGGTGGCGGTGCTGCGCGGACCGGCCGGGGAGACCCACCGGGCCCTGCTCCACCCTGCCGGGCGCTTCCCGCTCCTGCTCCCCGGCCGCTGGCAGCTCCGGGTCGAGCAGGACGGCGCGGTCGTCGAGCAACGCCAGCTCGACCTCCGACCGGAGACGGTCCTCAGCCTGGCGGTGGAGCGACCGCGGGCGAGCTCGCTCGGCCCGGCCGCCACCGGCGCCATGGCGGCGGGCCTGGCAACCAAGGGAGGGGTGGGCTCGTGAAACGACAGCTGAGCGGAGAGCTGCGCCACCTGGCGCCCGCGACCCTGCTGCGGGTGCTGTCGGCGACCTCGACCAGTGGGGTGTTGGAGCTGGAGACGGCGGTCGGCAGCCTGCGCCTGGAAGTGGTCCAGGGGCGCGCCGCCGCCGCCTCCGACGAGCTGCTGACGGTGGCTGCCAGGGTCCTCCGCGCCACCGCCGGCAGCTACCGCTTCCAGCCGCTGCCGATGCCGGAGCTGGTCGGCGTGACCCTGCCCCTCGCCGCCTGGGCCGACGCCGCCCTGTCGTGGAGCGACCGCCGGCGGAACCGGCTGGAGGCCGAGGTGGACACCGCCGAGCTCCTGGCCGGCAACCTGATCGACTTCTCGGCCGGCTCCCCGGCCAACATCCACGTCCTGCCCCAGGCCCCGCCCGAGAACCCGCTCGACGAGCTGCTCGAGGAGCTGGAGGCCAACGCCCCGGGCGAGATCCTGTTCCTCCAGGTCGCGGTCCTGACCTCCGACCCCCGCCCCTGGCGCGGCTCGCTCGAGGCCGACTGGCGCCGCCGCGGCTGGCAGCTCCGCCTCCTCGGCAGCCCCACCGGCGCCCCGACCGCGGGCCTCGACCTGGTCATCGTCCACCACCGCCTGTCGGTGACCCGGGTCGGCTCGGAGCAGGACTGGCTCGACCTGGTGCGGCGGGCGAGCGAGTCCGACCCGCCGCTCCCGGTCGTCTGGGTCGGGCCGCTCGGCGACCCGAGCTGGGTGAGCCGGCTGATCGAGGCCGGCGCCACCTTCCTCATGCCGCCCCCGGCGGGCGACAGCGGCGAGACCCTGCACCGCTTCCAGCGCGCCCTGACCACGGTGGTCGAGCGCCAGCTGGCCGCCGCGCCGGTCCGGCGCGAGCCGGAGGTCGCCTCCGCCGTCTCCGAGCTGGTCGACGCCCTGCTCCACGACGCCGAGCCGGAGCAGGCGCTGGCGTCGCTGCTGCAGATGGCGGCAGGCCTGCTGCTGCGGGGGGCGGTGATGCGCGTCGAGGAGACCGCCTTCCGCTGCCGGGCCGGCTTCGGCTACCCCCTCCCCCGCGGCACGAGCGCCCTGCCGCGCGGCGTCGGCCTGCTCGAGCAGGTGGTGCGCCGCCGCGAGCCGGCGGTCGGCATCGACCCCGAGCGGGGGGGGGCGGTCCAGCTGGCGCGCGCCCTCGGCCTCGAGCGCCTGCCGGCCGAGACCGCGGTCGTGCCGCTCGGCGCCGGGGCGGCGGTCAGCGCCGTCCTGGTCGCCGACCGCGAGGGCCAGCCGCTGCCGGACCTGACCGAGCTGGTGCAGCTGGTGAGCCGCCTCGGCGCCATCCTGGTGCAGGGTTAGGCCGCAGCCGGGTCCAGGTCCAGGTCTAGGTCCAGGTCTAGGTCCAGGTCCAGGTCCAGGTCCAGGTCCAGGTCCAGGTCCAGGTCCAGGTCTAGGTCCACGTCCAGGTCCAGGTCCAGGTCCGGGTCCAGGTCCAGGTCCACGTCCAGGTCCAGGTCCAGGTCCAGGTCCGGGTCCAGGTCCGGGTCCAGGTCCAGGTCCAGGTCCAGGTCCAGGTCCAGGTCCAGGTCCGGGTCCAGGTCCAGGTCCGGGTCCAGGTCCAGGTCCACGGAAGGACGCGGCCGGCACACGGCTCCGCTCGGGCAGCGAACACACGACGCGGCGGACGCCCGCCCGGGATCCGCTCCTGTTCGCAGGTTTGACATCTCGTAGACGTGCGTTTATGCTCTGGCGAGAGCACGGGCTTCCCTGTGCTGCGTTCATGCGAATTGCTCTCATTCAGACGAACGGCCGTGCGAATCGACCGGTGCCCGCGGTGAGCCGCGGGGGCTGGCGTTCGCGCGAACCGGGCGGCGCTGCGGCGAGGAGCACACCATGGTGACGCTGTCCATCGAGGGCGTCGGCGGCTCGGAGCTGACCTACCAGCTGGCCAAGACCGCCATCACCGTCGGCGCGTCGAGCCAGAACGACGTCGTCATCCGCGCCCCGGGCGTGGCGCCCCGCCACCTCGTGATCCAGCGCAACGAGGGCGTCTACACCTTCATCGGCCAGAGCCGACAGGTGGTGGTGCTGAACGGCGAGCGCCGCTCCCGCGGCGTGCTGCGGGTCGGCGACCGGATCCGGATCGGCGCCTCGACCCTGGTCGTCAAGGAGGTCGGCGACCCCGGCGAGGCGAGCAGCGGGCCGACCGTCGTCGGCGAGCCGCCGGCGACGGCGCCAGGCCCGGCCCAGCCGACCGCCCGACCTCGCGCCGAGGTGGTGGTGTACAGCGAGCCGACCCGCCTGGCCGAGGCCCGCCAGCACCTGGTCGAGATCTTCCGCGGCGGCATCCACTCCGAGCTGGCCCCCGCGCTCCGCGCCTTCTACGCCGCCTTCTTCCCCGAGCGCCAGGCCCTCCTCGCCGGTCTCGACGCCGACGGCCGCTTCCAGCCGATCGCCTCGCAGTGGACAACCGAGCTGCCGCGCCTGCCGGCCCGCACCTTCGAGGAGCTGGCCCGGGCCGGGCGCTTCGGCGTCATGAGCGGCGGCAACCGCCAGGTCCTGATCTTCCCGGTCGAACGGGGCCCCCTCCGGCCGACCGCCTACCTGCTGGCGGAGAGCCCGCCGGAGCTCCGCGACGACGACGAGCTGCTGCTCGCCGAGCTGGCCCGGATGCTGGCCATCCACTGGGAGCGGGTCGACTCGGACGCCAGCCTGCCGGGGCCCTGGCAGGCCACCGTCGAGAGGCGGCTCGAGGAGCAGCTGCCGGGCACGTCGCAGCCCATCCGGGTGTTGCGCGAGCGGGTGGCCGAGGCGGCGCGCAGCTCGCGGCCGGCGCTGCTCTGCGGCCGCCCCGGCTCGGGTCGGATGTTCGTCGCCTCGCTGATCGCCTCGCTCGCCCCCCCCGGGCCGCTGGCGGTGCAGGCCTTCCAGGCCCGCGCCGGCGAGGAGGACGCGCAGCGCCTGGAGCTGCTCGGGGAGCCGCCGACGGCGGCGGAGAGCGGCCTGGTGGCGCGGGCCCGGGGCGGGGCGCTCGTCATCCGCGACCTCCACCTCCTGCCGCCCACCCTGCAGCGCGAGCTCGCGGCCGCCGTGCTCCACGACACGAGCTCCGGCTACGGCCCGAGCGTGCGCTGGCTGGCCACCACCCCCGAGGAGTGCATGGTGCTGGTCAGCGAGGGGGGGCTCGACCTGGCCCTGTTCAACCTCTTCCAGCACCACGTCGTGCGCGTGCCGCCGCTGGAGGAGCGGCGGGAGGACCTGCCGCTGCTGATGGTCCGCCTGCTCGAGAACGCCGCCGCCGAGCAGGGCAAGGAGCTCCGCGGGATCGAGCTGGAGACCCTCAACTCACTGCTCTGCCACAGCTTCGTCGGGCAGATGACCGAGCTCTTCGCGGAGCTGCGGCGGCTGGTCTCGGCCACCCCCGACGGCGAGATGGTGCGGGGAATCGTGCCGGTCGGGGCCGCGCGGGGCTCCGGCGGCGTCAGCGTCGAGGAGGAGATCGCCGGCGCCGGGCTGCTGTCGCAGGACGACCTCAAGGCGGTGGTGCCGGCGGTCGAGCGGCTGATCATCGACCGCGTCCTGCGCCGGACCACCGGCAACCAGAGCAAGGCGGCCCGGATCCTCAACCTGTCGCGCGGCGCGCTGATCTCCAAGATGAAGGAGTTCGACATCCCCGACTACCGCTTCCTGCGGCGGGGCCGGTAGGAGCTCGCCCCGGTCGGCGCTCAGCCCTCGGACCCCCCGCCCGACCGGCTCGGCGGAGACGTGGGCCCCGGGCGCTTCTTCCCGGCGCGGGCCGTGGGCCGTTCCGCCGCAGCCGCGACCGAGCGCGCCAGCAGGCCGCTCACGAGCTCCCAGTTGAGCGCCAGCCAGATCACGAACGGGGCGCTGAAGCGGCCGGGCAGGTCGGTGAAGTACTGGGCGAAGCCGAACACGTTGCGCGCCAGGGGGGAGTAGGTGGCGAGGCTCCACTCCCCGAGGCGGGTCGCGTACAGGCTCTTCACGTCGAACGCCAGGTTCACCGCCTGGGTCAGGTAGAGCGCGGAGGCGCCGATCAGCAGCCGCTCGAGCTGGCGGCGGCTGAACGGTCGCGGCAGGGCCAGGAACAGCGCCAGCAGGACGATGGTGTTGAAGTGGATCTCGGTCAGGGGCAGGGTCGGGATCTTCGACCCGGCGCGGAAGTCGGCCCGCCGCACCTCGAGCCAGTGGCCGGACGGCACCAGGCGGGTGACCCGCGGCACCTCGAAGGACCGGATCAGGACCTCGGCCAGGGCCGGCACCGCGACGTCGAGGGCGGGGCGGAGGAGGAGCCAGACCAGCATGCCCGCCACCAGGGTCAGCGGCAGCCGGACCAGGACGGCGCGGGTCGGGTCAGCCGGAGCGGTCCGGGAGCGCATAGCGGCGGGCCCACAGCAGCCACAGCGCGACCCCGGACAGGATCACGATCGACTGCCAGACGAAGATGTGCGACTGGCCGAACAGGCGGGGCGCGAACACGCCGGTGTAGAACAGCGCCACGATCCGCACCAGGTTGACGAGCTGGATGGCGAGCAGGCCGCCGAGGAGGCCGATCAGCTTCGCCCGGGCCCGGGCCGGGAAGGCGACCACCCCGGCGATGAAGATCAGGCTCGTCACCAGCCCGTTGCAGCCGTTGTAGATGACGACCGCGAAGCGGGGCGAGGCGAGCTCGCAGCCGTTGACCCGGATGTCCTCGCCCAGCAGCGCCAGCACCACCCCCGACATCCGCGCCACCAGCCCGGTGTAGGGCACGACGAACGCGTCGTTGACCGGCCGGAGGGCGATGACGGTGAAGCTCACCCCCAGGGTGGCGGCGAACAGGATCAGGAAGCGCGCGTCGGGGCGCTGCCATGAGGACCGGAGCGTCGACCACCAGGCCACGGCGCCTCAGCCTACCACAGGGGCCGGCCTAGCCCTGCGGGCGCAGCGCCCCGTCGGTCTCGAGGGCACGGAGCTCGTCGCGCAGCGCGGCTGCCGACGGGAAGCGGTCGCTGGGCTCCTTGGCCAGGCAGCGGAGGATCACCCGGGCCAGGGACGGGTTGAGGTCCGGGGCCAGGTCCAGCGGGTCGGGCGGCGACTGCGAGAGGTGGGCGTTGATGACGTCGCCGCGGGCGAAGGGCGGCTTGCCCGTGGCGAGGTGGAAGGCGGTGGCGCCGATGGAGTAGATGTCCGAGGCCGGGGTCGGCACCTCGCCGCGGATCTGCTCCGGCGACATGTAGAAGGGCGTGCCGCAGACCTGCACGTCCTTGGGCGCGTCGACGTCGAGGCGGGTGGCGATGCCGAAGTCCAGCACCTTGACCTCGAGCGTCGAGGTCAGCAGGATGTTGCCCGGCTTGAGGTCGCGGTGGACCACCTGCCGGCTGTGGGCGAACGCGACCGCGTCGGCGAGCCGCGCCAGGATCGTCACCAGGTTGCGCCGGACCCGCTCGCGGTCCTTGCGCAGCAGCAGGTCGAGCGCCTCGCCCGGGACGCACTCCATGACGATGAAGTGGCCGCCGAAGCCCGGCTGGAAGTCGTAGATGGTGACGATGCCGGGGTGGTTGAGGGTGGCCGCGGCGCGCGCCTCGCGCTCGAGCCGCGCGGTCTCCTCGGCCGAGGTCGCCCGCAGCACCTTGAGCGCCACCTCCCGCTGCAGCCTGGTGTCGATCGCGCGGTAGACCACGCCCATGCCGCCGCGGCCCAGCTCCTCCTGGATCTCGTAGCGCAGCTCGGTGCCGGCGGGGGGGGCGTCGCTCGCCGCCGGCGGCTCCTCGGCCGCCGGCTGGGTGGTCGACAAGGCGCGGCGCTGTCGGGCCGCCTGCAGCTCCAGCCGCAGCTTCTGCGCCGGCTCGTAGGCGTAGTCGTAACGGAGGACGCGCTCCAGCTGCGCCTGCGCGGCCTCGAGGTCGCCGGCGTCGTGGAGCAGGCGGGCGAGACCGAGGGCGGGCATGAGGCGGTCGGGCCGCAGGGCCAGGCCGACCACCGCCCGCTGCAGGCAGGCGACGGCCTCGTTGAGGGAGCGGTTGCGGCGCGCCCAGTCGGCCAGGTCGAGGATCACGTCGGGGGCGTCCGGGACCAGGCCCGGGTAGCCGCGCAGCACCTCGCAGGCCTCCCCCATCAGGCGGGCCTGGTGGAGCTCGAGGAGGGCGTCCTGCAACCGGCCGAGCCGCGCCAGGCAGTGCGCGGTCTCCTTCGGCCGGTCCAGCGCCCGCTCGTCCTCGCCGGCGCGCTCGGCGCAGCGGGCGGCGCGGTCGACGTCGCCCGCCAGCTCGTGGGCGTCGCTCGCCTCGGCCCAGCGGCCCATCTGCTCGAGCAGCGGCGCCGCCAGGCTCCAGCGCTGCGCCTCCTGGGCCAGCTCGGCGGCGGCGGCGAGCTGCCCCGCGGCGCGGAGGCGCTCCACCGCCTCCTCGACCCGGCCAGCGGACGCGAGCAAGCTGACCACCTCCCGGTCCATGCCCTGCCCTGACGCCTGCGTCACGAGCACGCCGGTGTCGTGCGCCAGCTGGGCGCGCAGACGCACGGCCTCGACACCGCCGCCCTGACCGCTCGCGCCCAGCCGCTGCAGCCGCTCCATCTCGCCCTGGAGGTGACGGACCTTGAGCAGGACCGCCTCGCGGTGGCGGCCGGAGGCGGTCTCCTCCCGTGCCGCCTGGTCGAGGTGACCGGCCCGGGTGAAGCTGCCGGCCGCGCGCTGGTGGTCGCCGGCCGCACGCCAGGCCTCCCCGGCCTGCGCCCAGGAGCCCTCCGCCTCGCGCAGCCGGGCCACGAGCTGGAAGTCGCGGGCCTCCTCCGCCGCCCGCACCGCAGCCCGGAAGCCGGGGTGCGTCGGCAGCAGCCGCCCCTCGTTGACCGCCACCCTGGCCGCGCGCGCCGCCCGCTGCACCTCGCCGGCCCGGAGCCACGACTCGAGCGCCTCGTCGTAGCGCCCCTCGCTCATCGCCCACTCGGCCAGCTCGCTGTCGCAGCGCCGGGCCGTCTCGACGTCGCCGCAGGCGCGGTAGAGGCGACCGGCGTCGGCCAGCAGGCGCCCGCCGGCGCGGCGCAGGTACCCGGCCGCCTCCCGCCCGAGGCCCATCTCCTCCGCGACGACTGCGGCGCGGTGCCAGGACCGGCTGCGCCGGAACAGGTCCAGGGCCCGGCGGCGGTGGCCCGCCTGCAGGTAGAGCTCCGCCGCGCCGACCTGGTCGCCCCGGCGCTCGAGCTGGTGGGCGAGGCGCAGGGTCGGGTTGGAGCGGCCGATCAGCCGCACCGCGCCCCACACCAGGAGCGCGGCCGCGACCACGTTGCCGGCCACGCTGGCCGCGGCGGCGGTGACCGCGGCTGGCCACACCACCCGCACCCCCTCGACGTGGGGGATGAACTTGACCAGCAGCCAGGGCGCGTTGGCCAGCACGGCCACGACCGCGCCGCCGACCATCGGCGCAACCCAGCTGCGACCGCTGTCGGACGGCCCCGCTGACGCCATCACCCGCCCTTCGTCCGCGACCCGGGATCATTCTAAGCGCGACGAGCGGTCATTGCCACCACCCTCTGCGCCCCGGGGGCCCATTGGCCTGCATGTTGAAATTTCACAAAAGTCCGCTCATATTTCTCCCCTGGGAGGAGACGAGGCGTGGCACGCGACTACTACGAGGTGCTGGGGGTGCCGCGCGGCGCGAGCGCGGCGGAGATCAAGAAGGCGTACCGGCGCCTGGCCCGCAAGCACCACCCGGACGTCAACCCCGGCAACGCCGCGGCCGAGCAGCGCTTCAAGGAGGTCCAGGAGGCCTACGGGGTGCTGTCCGACCCGGACAAGCGCCAGCAGTACGACACCTTCGGCCGGGTGCAGGACCAGCCCGGCGCCGACGGCGGACCGTTCAGGGCGGGCGGCGGCGGGTGGGGCGACGCCGGCGGCTTCCGGGTCGACTTCGACGACCTCGGGGGGCTGGGTGGCCTGGGCGGGATCTTCGGCGACCTGTTCGGACGGGGTCGCGAGGCCGCCGCCGGCCGCACCCGGCGGCGCCGGAGCGACGACCAGGAGATGACGGTCGAGGTCGACTTCGAGGACGCGGTCCGCGGCGCCTCCGTCACCCTCCCCGTGCAGCGGCCGGTGCGGTGCTCCGAGTGCGGCGGCTCACGCCGGACGAGCGCCCGCCCCTGTCCCGCCTGCCACGGCGCGGGCGTCGTCATCGCCACCGAGCGCCTGCGGGTCAGGATCCCGGAGGGCATCGCCGACGGCAACCGGGTGCGCCTGGCCGGCAAGGGAGGGGAGGGCGCCGCCGACGGTCCGGCCGGGGACCTCTTCGTCCGGGTCAGGGTCCGGCCCCACCCGTTCTTCCGCCGCGACGGCGACAACGTCCTCACCACCGTGCCGATCACCTTCGCCGAGGCCTACCGGGGGGCGGAGATCGAGGTCGGCACCGTCCATGGCCCGGTGCGGGCCAAGCTGCCGCCCGGGACCGACTCGGGCCGCACCTTCCGGTTGCGCGGCAAGGGCGTCCGCAACACCAAGACGCGGGCCTTCGGCGACCACCTCTACACGGTCGAGATCGTGGTCCCGAAGGTGCTCTCGCCGGCTGGGCAGGAGGCCGCGCGCCGGGTCGCCGACCTCTACACCGGCGACCCCCGGGCCGGGTTGCCGACGGGTCTGTAGCGGTCAGCGGAGCCTGTTTCAAAACCCCTGTCATCCCGAGGAGACCCGCAGGGTCGACGAGGGATCCCTCGCGGGGGACCCATGGCGAGACGGCCAGCAAGAAGCGATGTCGCCGTGGCAAGCTCTTTCTCCACAAAGGATTCCTCGCCCGAGCACGCCCGCCCGCCCAGCCCGGGCTCGGAATGACAGGGAGCTGGAGGGCGCCCGCCGGAGCACCACGGAAGGTCACAGACGTCCGTGGAAGGGCGTCTTGCAAGAGGCTCAGCGGTCAGCGGTCGGCGGACAGCCGACCGTCCGGTCGGGCTTCCAGGGCCCTTGTGGGAACGGGACCCCCGCGGTCGAGTCAAGTGACCACCGGGACGCCTCGGAACGTGGTCATGGACGTGGACGTGGTCGTGGACGTTGGCCGCGCGGGGTCCAGGTCCACGTCCACGTTGGGCTGTGGTCATCGGGAGACCGAGCATGCCTCGACCGGCCGGGGGCTCCCTTTAGGTCGGGGACCGCCAGCGGCCGGCGCGGCGCTGGCGCTCGACCCGTCGCAGCAGCATCCGCCGCCGCAGGCCGCGCACGTTGTGCACCAGCAGCGTCCCGCGCAGGTGGTCGAGCTCGTGGCAGATCGCCTGAGCGAGCAGGCCCTCGGCGGCGATGACCCGCACCCGGCCGGCCTCGTCCTGCGCCTCGACCTCCAGGCGCCGCGGCCGACGCAGGGTCACGAACAGGTCCGGGAACGACAGGCAACCCTCCTCGACCGCGACCCGCCCCTCGGCCGACAGCAGGCGCGGGTTGGCGAGGACCAGGGGCGCCCGCGGGTCGGCGCCCACCGACAGGTCGACCACGGCCAGAGCCAGGTTGACGCCCACCTGCGGTGCCGCCAGGCCCAGGCCGGGAGCGCGCCAGGCCGTCTCCAGCAGGTCGCGGACCAGGGCCCCGGTCGCCGGGCCGAAGCCCTCGACCGGGTCGTTCGGCGCCTCGAGGCGCGGGTCGCCGAAGAGCAGGATCGGCCTCACCGGCATGGCGGCGCCGGCTCCCCGCGGCCGGTCTCACCCGCGGCGAGCCGCGTCCCCGCCGCCATCCTGGCCCCGCATGCGCCGGATCACCGCCTCCACCGTGTCCTGGGCGCGCCGCTGGTAGAACTCCTCCAGCACCGCCCGCACCTCGGGGTGCTCGGCCGCGATCCGGTCGACGTCCTGCTTGCTCAGCTCGATCGCCGTCACCGCCTCGCGGGCGGTGATGGTGGCGGTCCGCGGCTTGCCGGTGAGCAGCGACACCTCGCCGAAGAAGTCGCCCGGGCCCAGCTCGGCCAGCGGCAGGTGCTCCCCTCGCGCGCCGCGGGTGAAGACCTTGACCCGCCCGGTGACGATCAGGAACAGGCTCGAGCCGGTCTCGCCCTCGGTGACGACGATGTCGCCCTCCTGGTAGGAGCGGAGGGTGGTCGAGGTCAGGATCTCCTCCAGGACCTGCTCGCGGAACGAGGCGAACAGGGCCGACGCCCGCAGCTCCTTGGCCTCCTGCTGGGCCACGGCCTGCTCGGTCGAGTCGGTCGGGGCCGCCGCCGCCGCGGCCCCGGTGGCCGGCTCGGCCGGCGCCGCCTCGGCCCCGGCGGCCGGCCGCACCTTGAGGCGCTGCTCCAGCGGCCGCCGGCTCTGCTGGTCCTCCTCGATCAGGCGCGCCAGCTCGGCGTGCACCTCCTCCAGCTCGGGTACCAGTCGCAGCACCTTCTTGTAGATGGCGATCGCCTTGGCGTAGAAGCCGTCGCGCGCGTACCGCTCCGCCAGCTCGCGGTAGACGGCGAGGGCGAGGTCCTGGTTGCCGGCCATGACGAGGATGTCGGCCTGGCGGAGCAGCAGGTTGAGCTGGCGCGGGTTCCTGCGCAGCTCGGCGGCGATCGCCGCCAGGGCCTTGTCGTAGGCTTTGTCGGTCAGGTACCGGTCGAGCTGGTCGATCCGCGGACGCGACAGGCTCAGCTTCATCGGGCTCTCTCCCGGCCGCGCTCTGGAGCGACAGTGGGCGCAGGCGGCCGTATCGTGGCAGGCGGGGAAGCGGGTGTCAATCGCGCCGGAGCCAGCCTCGGCGGGGCGGGAGCGGGAGCCGGGCGCTGGCGGCAGGCGGCTGGCCGCGGCCCGCCTACAGCTCCAGCTCCTCGGCCGGGAAGAGCGGCAGCGTCGGCTCGAGACGCGGCAGCAGGCAGTCGACGATCGCCCTCCCCCAGCCGTCCGGGGCGTCCTTCGCCAGGCGCAGGACCTCGAGGCCGCGCCGCGCGATCATGTCGTCGAGCAACCGCTCGATCTTCTCCTGGAACACCGGGTCGACCGCGCGCACCCCGTCGTAGGTCGGCCGGCACCACGCCGGCACGTGCACCAGCAGGTCGTAGGTCGGGAGCCAGTGGTCCAGCAACCGCTCCCACACCGGCTGGGCGCCGGTGGCGTGGACCAGGTAGCAGTAGTTGTCCAGCACCGACCGGTCGCACAGCACGACGTCGTGGCTGGCCGCCGCCTCGATCTCCCAGGTGATCTGGGTGTGCAGGATCCACTCCTGGGCGGTGAGGGTGGTGTCCTGGTTGATCGGCAGCGGGCAGCGCCGGGCGACCTCTCGCACCACCTCGACGTCGACGTTGCGTCGCTTCAGCCGCGCGGCGAGCTCGAAGCAGAGCGTGGTCTTGCCGACCCCGTGCGTGCCGACCAGGGCGACCTTCATCGCCGGCGCGGCCACCGCAGCCGCCCCTAGTGCCCGGCCACCTTGCCGGTCGGCCGGAGCGAGGCCGGCAGGCCGGAGGCCGCGTCGAGCATGGCGGCGTGGATCTCCTGCGCCGTCTCGCACTCGAGCAGGCGCGCCAGTCGACCGGGGTTGCGCACGATCCAGGCCAGGCGCGACAGCCAGCGCACGTGGAGGGTGTCGTTGCGCAGGGCGAGCAGGAAGAAGATGTGCGTCTTGCCCATGTCGGGCGAGCCGAACAGCACCCCCTCCCGCGACCGGCCGAGGGCGATGAACTGGTGCGGGAACTTGTCCGCCGCCCGCCGCCGCGCGTGCAGGAATGCGACCCCCTCCGGCACCGCCGTCGGCACCAGCCGCTCCCGCGCCTGCAGGGCCGCTTCCAGCCAGCCCTGGTCCTTGATCAGCCCGAGCCGCGTGACGCGGTCGACCATGCCGTGGATGACCTCGTTGCGATCCCTGGCGCCGAGGTCGGGGATGATGTGGTCGACGGTCAGGATGTCCTCGAGCGGGGCGTCGACGGCCTGTGCCGGGGCCGTGCCGGCGGTGGTGACCGACTCGGCAGCCAGGGTGTCGAGGTACTCGTCGAGGAGCGCGCGCCGGAAGCGCCACTGGCCGCCGATCTTCACCCCGGGGATCTTGCCCTCGTGCGCGAGCCGCACGAGCGTCCGCTCGGCGAGCTTCAGGTAGTCGGCAGCTTCCTTGGCGGTCATGTACGCTTCCATGGTGTCCTCCCCCTGGCTCGGCCGACGTCAGTCGCCGATGGCTGAATACTACACTTTTCTGCCGAAGTCAACATGAGGGGGCGAACGAGTGCGGGCAAGGCGGCATAGGGCAGGGCTTGCGCGCCCGTTGGCGGTGTGCTATCACTTTGGCGCCCGGGAGCACCCGGGCCCCACAGTGGAGGATCGGTCATGGACGTTGAAGCAAAGGTCGTGGAGATCATCGTCCAGCAGCTCGGCGTCGACAAGGAGAAGGTGACGCCGGAGGCTTCGTTCGTCGACGACCTGGGCGCCGACTCGCTCGACGTGGTCGAGCTGGTGATGGCGCTGGAGGAGGAGTTCGGGGTCGAGATCCCCGAGGAAGCGGCGGAGAAGATCGCCACCGTCAAGGACGCGGTCGAGTTCCTCAAGCAGCGCGTCGGGGCGTGACGTGAGCCGCCGGGTGGTGGTGACCGGGCTCGGCCTGATCTCCCCGCTCGGGATCGGCGCCGTCCCGACCTGGGACGGCCTCGTCGCCGGCAGGAGTGGCGCCGGCCCCATCACCCGCTTCGACCCGTCCGACTTCGCGGTGCGCATCGCCTGCGAGGTGAGGGGCTTCGACCCCGAGGCCTGGATGGCGGCGAAGGAGGTCAAGAAGTTCGACCTCTTCGTCCACTACGCGCTGGCGGCCAGCACCATGGCCCTGCGCGACTCCGGCCTGGTGGTCGACGAGGGCAACGCCGCCCGGGTGGGCGTGGTGATCGGCTCCGGCATCGGCGGCCTGCCGCTGATCGAGCGCACCCACGACGCCCTGCGCGACAAGGGCCCGCGGCGGGTGTCGCCGTTCTTCATCCCCGGGGCGATCATCAACATGTGCTCGGGGGTGGTGAGCATCGCGACCGGCGCCAAGGGCCCGAACAGCGCCACCTGCACCGCGTGCTCGACCTCCGCCCACGCCATCGGCGACGCCCTGCTCTACATCCGCCACGGCTACGCCGACGCCATCATCGCCGGCGGCGCCGAGGCCGTCATCTCGCCCATGCCGGTGGCCGGCTTCGCCTCGATGCGCGCCCTGTCGACCCGCAACGACGAGCCGGAGCGCGCCTCGCGGCCGTGGGACCGGGACCGCGACGGCTTCGTCATGGGCGAGGGCGCCGGCATCCTCATCCTCGAGGAGCTCGAGCACGCCCGGCGCCGGGGGGCGCCCATCCTGGCCGAGCTGCTCGGCTTCGGCATGTCGAGCGACGCCTACCACATCTCGGCCCCGTGCGAGGACGGCGACGGCGCCATCCGGGTCATGCGGGCGGCGCTCGAGGACGCTCAGGTGCGGCCCGAGCAGGTGGACTACGTCAACGCCCACGGCACCGCGACCCCGGTCGGCGACCGGGTCGAGACCCTGGCCGTCAAGGCGGTGTTCGGCGACCACGCGCGCCGCGTCGCCGTCTCGTCGACCAAGTCGATGACCGGGCACCTGCTCGGCGCCGCCGGCGGCCTCGAGGCCGGGATCGCCGTGCTGAGCGTGGTCCACGACGTCGCCCCGCCGACCATCAACCTCGACCAGCCGGACCCCGACGACGACCTCGACCACGTGCCGCACACGGCCCGGGCGATGCCGGTCAACATCGCCCTCAGCAACTCCTTCGGCTTCGGCGGCACCAACGCCTGCCTGGTCCTCGGCAAGCTGCGCTGAGCCCCCCCACCGTCGCCGTCCCTCGCGCACCGTGCCGGCGGCGGCCCCCTGCGCCCCGGGGCCGGGTCGCGAGCGGCTGCTGAGCAGCGATTCAGTCTGCTACACTCGCCGCCGATGAGCCGCGCGGGAGCCAGCGCCCATCCTGTCACCACGTCCCCAGGGAGGTGAGCCGTGAAGTGCATCGTCTGTGTGGCCTGCGTGCCGGACACGGCGTCGGTCGTCAAGATCGCGCCCGACGGCGTCCGGATCGACGAGACCGGCATCAAGTGGATCCCGTCCCCGTACGACGAGTACGCCCTCGAGGAGGCGCTCAAGATCACCGAGGCCAGGGGCGGCGAGGTGACGGTCGTGACCTACGGCCCGGCCCAGGCCGAGGGCGTGCTGCGGGAGTGCCTGGCGCGGGGCGCCCACAACGCCGTCCACGTCGTCGGCGGCGAGGCCACCCTCGGCGACAGCCTGACCATCGCCCGGGTGCTGGCGGCGGTGATCGCGGGGCGCTCGCCGGACCTGGTCCTCCTCGGCGTCAAGGGCGTCGGCACCGACTGCGCCCAGGTCGGGCCGATGCTGGCCGAGCTGCTCGGCATGCCCCACGTCGGCAACGTCACCTCCCTCACCCTCGGCGACGGCACCTTCGAGGCCGGCCGCGAGGTCGAGGGCGGCCAGGAGCGCGTCGTCGGCCCGCTGCCGGCCCTGCTCACCGCCCAGAAGGGCCTCAACGAGCCGCGCTACGCCGCCCTCAAGGGGATCATGGCCGCCAAGCGCAAGCCGGTCGAGAAGCTGCAGCCGGCCGCCCTCGGCGTCGTCGAAGGCGCCGACCCGTGCTACGGCGTGCGGCGGCTCGAGCTGCCGCCGGCCAAGGCCGGCGGCCGCATCATCCCCGGCGAGGAGGACCCCCGCGCCGCCGCCGCCGAGCTGGCGCGAGCCCTCCGCCACGACGCCAAGGCCATCTAGGGAGGCGACCATGGCAGGCATCCTCGTCTTCGTCGAGCAGCGTGACGGTTCCATCCGCAAGGCGTCGCTCCAGGCGCTCGGCGAGGCCCACCGCCTCGCTCGAGGGGCGGGCTGGACGGTGACCGCGGTCCTCCCCGGCCACAACCTGACCGCGGCCGCGGCCGAGCTCGGGCCGTGGGGCGCGAGCGAGGTCCTGGTCGCCGACGCCCCGGAGCTCCGCCTCTACTCCGCCGAGGGCTACGCCGAGGCGGTGGCGAAGGCGGCGGCCCAGGTCGCCCCCGACGCCATCTTCTTCGCCGCCACCGCCATGGGTCGGGACCTGGCGCCCCGCGCCGCCGCCCGGCTCGGCGTCTCGGCGCTGGCCGACGTCACCGGCATCACCCTCGACGGCACCACCCTGGTCGCCCGTCGGCCGGTCTACTCCGGCAAGGCCACCGCCACCGTCGACACCGCCGGCAAGCGACCGCAGGTGCTGTCCCTGCGGCCGAACGTGTTCGCCGCCGAGCAGGTCGGCGGCACCGCCACGGTCACCCCGCTCGCCGGCCTCCAGCTCGCGCCGCGGGCGGTGGTGCGGGAGCTGGTCGCCACCGGCGGCGGCGAGCTGGACGTGGCCGAGGCCGACGTCATCGTCTCCGGCGGCCGCGGCGTCAAGGGCCCCGAGCACTTCGCCCTCATCCGCGAGCTGGCCCAGGCGCTCGGCGGCGCGGTCGGCGCGTCGCGGGCGGTGGTCGACGCCGGCTGGATCTCCCACGCCAACCAGGTCGGCCAGACCGGCAAGGTGGTCAGCCCGTCGCTGTACGTCGCCTGCGGCATCTCCGGCGCCATCCAGCACCTGGCCGGCATGAGCTCGTCCAAGGTCATCGTCGCCATCAACAAGGACCCCGAGGCGCCGATCTTCAAGGTCGCGGACTACGGCGTGGTCGGCGACCTGTTCCAGGTCATCCCGGCCCTGGTCGAAGAGATCCGCAAGCTCAACGCCTGAGGGCTCCCGGGGCCCTCGCGAGACCGACGGGACGGCGGGTCACGACCCGCCGTTCTCGTCAGTTCTCGGCACGAGTCGGACCATGCCCGCCCGAGAGCGCCGATCTTCACTCCCTGAGCGGCGCACGGCTGTGCTATCCTCTCCGCTCGTCTTGGGGGTGGCCGCGTGGACCTCCAGTCCCTGATCCTGTCACTCGAGCGCTACTGGGCCGACTGCGGCTGCGTGGTGCAGCAGCCGTACGACCTCGAGGTCGGCGCCGGCACCATGCACCCCGAGACCTTCCTCCGCGTCCTCGGCCCGGAGCCCTACCGCGTCGCCTTCGTCCAGCCGTCGCGGCGGCCCGGCGACGCCCGCTACGGCGACAACCCCTTCCGCCTCGGCCGCCACCTGCAGCTGCAGGTGATCCTCAAGCCGTCGCCGGAGGACGTGCAGGAGCTCTACCTGCGCTCGCTCGAGGCGCTCGGCGTCGACCCGGCCGTGCACGACATCCGCTTCGAGGAGGACAACTGGGAGTCGCCGACCCTCGGCGCCTGGGGGGTCGGCTGGCAGGTGCTCCTCGACGGCATGGAGATCACCCAGTTCACCTACTTCCAGCAGGCCGGCGGCATCGACCTCGAGCCCATCTCGGCCGAGCTCACCTACGGCCTGGAGCGGATCGCCATGTTCCTGCAGCGGCGCGACTCGATCTACGACATCGAGTGGGGCGGCGGCGTCGCCTACGGCGCCATCCGCAAGCAGGACGAGTGGGAGGCCTCGACCTACGGCTTCGAGGTGGCCGACGTCGACATGCTGCGCCGCCAGCTCGAGGACTGGGAGCGCGAGGCCGGCCGCTGCCTCGCCCACGAGCCGCCGCTGGTCGTGCCGGCCCTCGAGGCGACCCTCAAGACCTCGCACCTCTTCAACCTCATGGACGCCCGCGGCGCCATCTCCGTCACCGAGCGGGTCGGCCTGATCGGCCGCGTCCGCCGCAACGCGCTGCGGGTCGCCAGAGCCTACGTGGAGCAGCGGCAGCGGCTCGGCCACCCGCTCGGCGACAGCCTCGCCGGGGCCACGGCAGGGGGCCGCTGATGGCCACCTTCCTGCTCGAGGTCCGCTGCGAGGAGATCCCCGCCAACGCCCTGCCGCAGGCGCGCGAGCAGCTCCGGCTGGGCTTCGGCCGCACCGTCGAGGAGGCCGGCCTCGAGGGCGTCGCCGTCACCGCGTGGTCCACCGCCCGGCGGCTGGTGGTGCGCCTCGAGGGCCTCCCCGAGCGCCAGCCCGACCGCAGCGAGGAGCTGGTCGGGCCGCCCCGGGCCGCCGCCTTTGCGGCCGACGGGGCCCCGACCCGGGCCGCCGAGGGCTTCGCCCGC